>VEQI01000257.1 GCA_018883305.1 Limnohabitans sp.
ATTCTATAACAGTAAATCCAATCCCGGCTATAAGTCTTCCACCAGTTCAAACTGTGTGCTAAAGACCTTCAAGCCCAAATCCGTCTTCAGCGCCTCGCAGGCCGCTTGACCCGCCACGGGATCGTAGGCGCGCACATGCGCACCGCGCTGGGTCAGCTCACGCACCAACACACGGCTGGGCGCTTCACGCACATCGTCCGTATTGGGCTTGAAGCTCAGTCCCCACAAGGCAAAACGCAGGCCACTTAAGTCATCGCCATACAAGGCGGTGATTTTTTCGACCAGGCGCAGTTTTTGATACTGATTGATGGCATCCACAGCCGATAACAGACGCAACGGATAACCCAACTCAAGCCCCATATGCTGTAGTGCCTGCACGTCTTTGGGAAAACAAGAGCCCCCATAGCCAGTTCCCGCATACAAAAAGCTGAAGCCGATGCGCGGGTCCGACCCCATGCCCATCCGCACTTGCTCAATGTCCACATCCAGCCGTTCCGCCAGGTTGGCCAGATCGTTCATGAAGGAGATGCGCGTGGCCAGCATGGCATTGGACGCATATTTGGTGAACTCTGCCGCACGACGGCCCATCAGGTAGGTTCGCTGGTGGTGCCGATTCAAAGGTCCGTAGAGCTGTTGCATCCACTCTTGTGCCGTTTGCGCAAACGGCCCCGGATCGATGCCCAGCACAATCCGGTCGGGGCGCATGAAATCCTCGATCGCCGCGCCTTCCTTCAAAAATTCGGGATTGGAGACCACGCAGTAGGACAGGTCACTGACTGGCTTGCCCGTGCTCTCTGACAGACCGCGGCGCGCAAGCTCTTGAGCAATCCACTGCTGGACTTGCTCGCCAGTCCCCACGGGAACGGTGGATTTGTCCACAATGACCTTGGGAGAGCGCATCCAACGGCCAATGCTGCTGGCGGCAGATTGCACATAGCTCAGATCGGCACGACCCTCAGGGCCAGGCGGCGTCCCAACCGCGATGAACACAATATCCCCATGGTGCACACTGTCCACCACATCGGCACTGAAGGTCAGCCGACCCAATCCACGGTTGCGCACCACCATCTCTTCCAGACCCGGTTCGTAGATGGGGCAATGGCCTCCGTTATGGCGCGTATCTTGTCGGCGTCCACGTCGTAGCAAACCACATCGTTGCCCAATTCGGCCAGACAAACCCCAGTCACCAATCCCACATAGCCGGTTCCCATCACGGTGATGCGCATTGCGTTACTCCTGTCAAATGCATGGACAGCAGTGTTTCAAGTGCGCATGAAAACCTCGTGAACGTTAGACGACAGTCTGTTGACAGTCACGGTGACAAAACAGCGCACGCCCCATTTGAACGCGGTCACCCTCTTCCCAATCGGTCAGCCGCTCATACTCGGGCGGCACCAGCAATATCAGCGTCGAGCCGTGATGGAACCAGCCCATTTCTTCGCCTTTGCGATAGGGTTGATCGCACTCGTAATCGCGACGCCCCTTGAACCGGGTGTTCAAAGTGTCAGGCACGGCATGCAAGCGAATGCTGGCCACCAGAATGGCCGCCACCGCCACGATACCGATGGGTGCCCCTCCCTGCCCAGGGGCCAGTTGCAGGCAGGCGCGCTCATTTTTGCAAAACAAGCGCTCCACTCGGCGCAGAGCAATCGGGTTCACGTTCCAGGTGTCTCCGCTGATATAGCGGACCCGCTGGAGGATGGCATCGGCCGGGGCATGAAAGCGGTGATACATACCGGCCGTGAGGCGCAGGGTGACGTAATACGCGCCTTGCCAAGCCTGGGCATCTTGCGCCGAGCCCACCAGGTCTTCCAGGGGATACTCAAAGCCCTTGGCCTGGAACAGTCGGCCCGCTTCAATCCGTCCGTGGGCACCCACGATGGCGTCACTGGGGCTGGTGAGCATGTCTGAGCGGGCATCGACCACCCGCATCCCGGGCTTGAGCTCCCGGATGAATGCGTCATGCAGGCTGGCGAAATGGGATTCGCGGGCCTCATGCAAATCCAGATCTGAAAACAATTGCCACACAGCAATGGAGGGGCGACTCACCCAGGGGTGCCGCAATTCGCTGAACCAGCCCATGAAGCGTGTGAGCGCGATGCGAGGAATGCGGTTGGTGAGCAAAAAGTTGAGATTCTCTTGCGCGCCCACGGCACGCAATACCCGTTGAATCGTCATCATAAGTTCATGCGGCCTTCATATAACTGAAGAATCTCGTCAATGGTTTCGTCACATGCTAAACAACGAATTTGCACTTTTGATGTCAGTCCCTTCCGGTATTGCCAGCTGGGTACTGGCCACCCGATTGCACCGTCGCTGGCAACTCTCCCGTGGCAAGCACCGCTCACTGGCCGGCCACTCCCGTTGGTCACAGCGGCTGGCACGCTGGATTCCTTACTATGACTATGGCAACGCCCCGGTCTTTGACCAGGATGGCGCACCGCCCGACCTGGTGGCCATGCGTCTGCTGGCTTTCGAGCGCTTGTCACAACATCTGGAAGATTCATGTCCACGCACCTTGGGCGCCACGCGTGACATCAAGCCCCACGTGTCGGACGTTCAATTCACCAGTCGCTATCGCGTGCCGTTCCAGTTTGCCCAATGGGCGCAAGACCGATTGCCCGTGGGCTATTTCTGGCAATCCAGCGACGGGGTCTGGTTGCAGGACCTGGACGACAACCGGTTCATCGATGTCACAGGGTCGTATGGCGTGAATCTTTTCGGCTATGACTTCTACAAACAAACCATGGCGCAAGGCGCGCAAGAGGTGGCCGCACTTGGACCAGTCCTGGGCGGCTACCACCCGGTGGTGCAGTACAACGTGCATCGTTTGTGCGACATCTCCGGTCTGGATGAGGTCTCCTTTCACATGTCCGGCACAGAGGCCGTGATGCAGGCCGTTCGACTGGCGCGTTACCACACCGGTCGCCATCAATTGGTTCGCTTCACGGGGGCCTACCATGGCTGGTGGGAAGACGTTCAACCCGGCCCGGGCAACCCCTTGCCTGCCCCGAAAGAGACTTTCACCCTGGCCGACATGTCTGAACGCGCTCTTCAAGTTCTGCGCACGCGCAACGACATCGCCTGTGTGCTCATCAACCCGCTGCAAGCCCTGCATCCCAATCAGGGAGCCCCCACGGACTCCACCCTGATTGAAGGCCGGCGCAGTGCCCGCTATGACAAGGCGGCCTACACCCAATGGTTGCAGCAACTTCGGCAGGTGTGCACCGAGAAAGGCATCGCCCTGATATTTGACGAGGTGTTCCTGGGATTTCGTCTGGGCGTGGGGGGCGCACAAGCCTATTTTGGCGTTCGCGCCGACATGGTGACCTACGGCAAAACACTGGGCGGTGGACTGCCCATTGGCGTGTTGTGTGGTGAGCATCGATGGATGAAGCGCTTCGACGAAGACAGGCCGGGTCACATCTGCTTTTCACGCGGCACCTTCAATGCACATCCGCAAGTCATGGGGAGCATGAAAGCCTTCTTGAAGCAACTGGACACACCTGAGGTGCAGGCCATGCTGGACGGCATGGAAGACCGTTGGCAACAGCGACTGGCGTTATTCAATGCACGCCTGCAAGAAGCAGGTGTTCCCGTTCGCGTGGAAGGGATGTTGACCGTGTGGACCATCCTCTACACCATTCCCTCACGCTATCACTGGATGCTCCAATACTACCTGCGTAAACATCGGATTGCGCTGAGTTGGGTAGGTACGGGCCGGATGATTTTCAGCCTGAACTTCACGGACGCCGATTTTGATGCATTGACCCAAGCCTTTGTTGCCGCCTGTCGAGAGATGCAGGTGGACGGCTGGTGGTGGCAATCACCGTCCTTGACCACCCAAGGGATCAAGCGTCAGGTGCTGCGAGAGATGATGCGCAAGTTGATGAACCCATCACACTCGTAACGTCGCTTCAACAAAAAGGCCCTCGCGCAGACGAGGGCCTTGCTTTGTTCAATGCACTCAATGAGCGAAAGCTCATCGAATGCCACTTGACTCAGTGGGTGGCGGTCGATTTCACATGGTCCATCGAATCGATCCACTCGCCTTTGAGCAGATAGATGGGCGACTTGTGATAGAGCACCACATCATGAAAGGGATCGGTCAGGATTTTGGTCATCCAGATCAAAGCCACAGACAGGCTTTGCTGCCACCACAACTGTGCCACTCGGAACAACAACCCCGTCACCCCCAGAATCAGCCAGGATGCGCCCAGCACGCTCCAGAAGTTGCCTTGATAGGCCACGGGCACCAGCCAGTCCAATGAAGTGGGCATCCACCAGGCCAACACGGGGAACAACACCCACACCACGTAGAGCAGCTCTTTGCGCTTAAGGTTGTAGCCCACCTTGATCGACTCTTTGTACTCGTGCGTGACCTGGTTGACTTGGTCAAAGCCCTTGGGCTCGAAGAAAAAATGCCCTGCTTGGCGCAGCGACATGGCAATCAACCAACCAATCAGGGTGGCCAAAATGGGGTCAAAAAACATCACCACGTAAGCCACCAAAAACGACAACGCGCTGAACAGATGCAAAGACTGATTGACGCGGCTCTGGTGGTAATAGCGATGGTCGTCCCAGCGCAATTCGCGAAGTGTTTCCTGGAAGGTTTTCATGCAGTCCTCATGGTTGGAACAATGTGTGAATCAACTATGACGCGCCTCGATGAAAAATTCGTGACGATTGAGCGTCTTGTGCATGAAATGCCGTGGACATGGCCTTGACATATTTGCTCAGAACAATATCGAGTTAAATGCAAGACACCCTCAGCTTTCATCTTGAATCGTTGCGCCCGTCAAAACCGTCATGGCGCATCGCTTACATCACTGAAACCTACCCACCCGATATCAATGGCGTGGCCATAACGGTGGCCAAGACGGTGGAGAGTTTGCGAGCGCGCGGTCATGAACTACAACTTATCCGCCCCCGTAACGCCACAGATCCGGCCGGACGCGGACCGGACCCCATGCATGAATTTTTGGTACGGGGTGCGCCCATCCCCCTATACAAACAACTTAAACTTGGCCTGCCCGCCAAGCGCGCCCTCATTCAACTGTGGTCGCGCCGGCGTCCAGACCTTGTGCACATTGCCACCGAAGGCCCCTTGGGCTGGTCCGC
>VEQI01000258.1 GCA_018883305.1 Limnohabitans sp.
TACCTCAGCCCCGTGGTGGCGGGTGCCGCCATGGCACTGAGCTCGGTCAGTGTCATGGCGAACGCTTTGTGGCTGAAGCGCTGGAAGCCTTGATCAGGCCTGCACTTTTCTGGGCTTGGCGTCGCTGTTTTTCGGGGAGAACCACGCAACATACAGCACCGGCAAGACAACCAGGGTGAGCAACGTGGCGGTGACCAGTCCGCCAATCACCACAATCGCCAGCGGGCGCTGGGTTTCCGAGCCAATGTCCTGGCTGAGGGCCATTGGCAGCAACCCCAGGGCGGCCAGCATGGCCGTCATGAGCACGGTTCGCAAACGCTGCATCGAGCCCTCGCGCACCGCATCGGCAACGGTCAAGCCGGCACTTCGAAGTTGCTGGAAAACAGAAAGCATCACCACCCCGTTCAGCACCGCTTGGCCAGACAAGGCAATGAAACCGATGGCTGCAGAAACCGATAGCGGAATGCTGAACATCCACAAGGCCACAAATCCGCCAATCAATGCCAGCGGAACGTTGATGAGGATCAGCACGGCCGTCTTGACGGATTTAAAGGCGTCGAACAGCAGCACAAAAATCAGCAGCAGAGAAATCGGAACCACCACCGACAGCCGCTGCATGGCACGCTCCTGATTCTCGAATTCGCCGGACCAATTGACGGTGTAGGTGTCGGGGATACGAACGTTTTGGCTGACACGATTTTTCATGTCAGCGACCACCGAGCCCATGTCGCGCCCTTTGATAAACACCCCGATCGCCATGGTGCGCCGCCCCGACTCACGGGCAATGTTCATGGCGCCACTGGCTTGTCGAATATTGCTGACAGCGCCCAGCGTGGTGTAGCCCCCGTCGGGAATCGCAATGGGCGTGCGGGCCAATTGTTCGATCGAGCGTCGCTCCTGGGGCAGGCGAACAGCGGCGGCAAATTTGCGTTCGCCCTCCCATATCTGGGTTGCCGCCTTGCCTGCCAAGGCGGCTTCAATCACATCCTGGACATCGCTGACATTCAGCCCAAAGCGTGCAGCTCGCTCGCGATCAATGTCAATGACCAACTGCGGCAACTCGCCCAAGCGGTCAACTTCGGCGCGCTGGATGCCAGGAACCTGCTTGAACTCGCGTTGCATGGCCTCCACCGTTTGGCGTAGGGCCTGTAAATCGTCGCCAGCCACTTTGACCACAATTTGCCCCTTGATCTGTGAAATCGATTCGAGCACATTGTCTCGAATGGGCTGTGAGAACGCGGGGTCCACACCAGGGATGACAGACAGGCGCGCGTCCATTTCTTCAATCAACTGGTCTCGCGTCAGGCCCTTGCGCCACTCTTCATGCGGCTTCACATCGACAAACACTTCGGCCATGCTCAGTGTTTTGGGGTCGGTGCCGTCCTCGGGCTGGCCGGCTTTGGAAACCACGGTGCGCACTTCGGGAATCGATTGCAAGGCGCGGCGTGCCAGCCGAAGCACCTGAACAGCCTCTTCTTGTGAAACACTGGCTGGCAAATCCCAGTTCACCCAGAAGGTGCCCTCGTTGAGCTCGGGTAAAAACTCTGAGCCCAGGCGTGCAGCGGCGCCCATCGCCAGGGCAAAAGCCGAGACGGCAATCAGGATCACCTTGCGTTGGTGGGCCAGCGCCCACGCCAGAACCGGCCGGTAAATCCGCTTGGCCGAAGACACCACACGGTTGTCATCGTGTGGCAGTTTGCGTCGCAAAATCCAATAGGCCAGAAGTGGGACCAAGGTCAGGGAAAAAATCAGCGAACCCACCAAGGCCATGGTGACCGACAGCGCCATGGGCTGAAAGATGCGGCCTTCGTGTCGCTGCAGGGCAAAAATGGGGATGTGCGCTGCAATGATGATCAGCATCGAGAAAAGCGTGGGCCGTCCTACTTCGTTGGCAGCATTGGTGATCAGCGTGCGGCGCTCCTTGTCATTCATGCCCTCACCGCGTTCGGCAAGACGGTGCATGATGTTCTCAATGACAATCACGGCGCCGTCCACAATGATGCCAAAGTCCATGGCGCCCAGGCTGAGCAAGTTGGCGGGCACGCCCATGATTTTCAGGCCCAGGAAGGTGGCCAGCAGCGACAAGGGAATGACCACCACCACGGCCAGGCTGGCACGCAAGTTCGACAGGAACAAATAAAGCACCAGCGAGACCAGCAAAGCGCCCTCCACCAGATTGCGGAAAACCGTCGACAGGGTTTTGCCCATCAACCAGGTGCGGTCGTAGAACGGGACGATTTGAACGCCAGGGGGCAAGCCACGGGCATTGAGTTGCTCCAGGCGTTCTTTGACGGCCTTGAGCACCATGCTGGGGTTTTCGCCTTTGCGCATGATGACGATGCCGATCACGGCATCGTCGTCATTGTCTTGGCCGGTGATGCCTAGCCGGGGCACGGCACCAAGCGTCACCTGGGCCACATCGCGCATCAGGATGGGTGTTCCATTGCGTGAGCCCAGCACAATTTGACCAATGTCGTCGGCTGAGCGCAGCAAACCAATTCCGCGAATGGCAAATTGCTGTGCGCCCTGCGCCACATAACTGCCGCCCGCATTGGAGTTGCCACGCCCCAAGGCATCGAGCAGGTTTTGGAAGGTCAGCTTGTACGCGCGCAGCTTGTCCAGATCGGGTTGAACTTCGTATTGCTTGATGAAGCCACCCATGGCCACCACGTCGGCAACACCCGGGACCTGTCGCAAAGAGCGCTCGATGACCCAGTCTTCCAGGGTGCGCAAGTCGGTCGATGACACACCATCACCACGCACCCGGTAACGCATGATTTCCCCCACCGGCGTCGCGTTCGGGGCAATATTGACTTGGGCGCCGGCGGGCAAATCTACGCTGTTCAAGCGCTCGTTGACTTGCTGACGCGCCAGGTTCACATCGGCACGATCGTCATAGGTGATGACGGTGTAGGACAAACCGAATTGGGTATGCGAGAACACACGAATCGAGTTGGGCAAGCCTGATAAAGCGGTTTCCAGGGGCAGCGTGACTTGTTTTTCCACCTCTTCGGCCGCGCGGCCCGGGTAAAGGGCAATGACCGTCACCTGGGTGTCCGTGACATCCGGGAAGGCTTCGACCGACAGATTTTTGAAGGCGGTGACGCCCGCCAGCACAAAAAGCAGCGTTCCCAGAACGATGAACAGGGGCTGGCTCAGCGCATAGTGAATCAGGCGCTTCATGGCTTGACCTGCGGGATGGCCAGGGGTTTTTGATGCGCCTCTTCCTGCGCATTGCGCAACTCGCGGGCCAGCAGCAAGCCGTTTTCGCTGACCACTTCCTCGCCTTCTTTCAGGCCTTCGCCAATGACCACTTCCTTCGGCCCTTCATGCCACACCTTCACCTCGCGCGGCTCGAAGATGCCGCCCGGCAATTTCACAAACACGTAATGCTGCGTGCCGCGCAAAAAAACGGCGGTGGCTGGAACCATCACACCGGCGGAGAGTTTGCGCTCAAATCGCGCCGTCGCCAGCATTTCACTTTTAAGCAGACGATGGGCATTGTTGACCGATGCGCGCAGCTTGATGGTGCGTGTCATGGGGTCAATGAAGTCGGCCACGGCGGTGATGGTGGCTTCAAACTGTTGGCCCGGCAGGGACGGGATGCTCAGGGACACCCGTGTGCCGGGTTGCACGCTCGGCAAGTCAACTTCGCGTGCATCAATTTGTGCCCACAAGACACTCGGGTCTGTGATGACGAAAAGCGCAGGCATGCCCGGCCCGGACTGATCGGGCCTGACTTCTTGCGAGGGGTTGAGGTTGCGCTCAACCACGACACCCGGAATCCCCGCCCGAAGGGCCAGTTGCTGGTTGACGTCGGCGCCGCCACCGTACAAACGAACACGTGCCTGTGCCCGCTCCGCTTCTGCTTTGGCTCTGGCGGCATCGGCCTGTGCTTGTTCCAGATCTTTGCGCGCCACAATGCCGGCTTCAAACAGTTCCGTTTGACGCCCCAGGTTTTTTTGCATCCATTGCAAGTCTGCAAGCGCTCTGGCGGCATCGGCTTGTGCCGCGCCAAACTCCGGTGAAGCCAGTTCCGCCAGCACATTCCCTGTGTGCACGGGGCGCCCCACGTCCGCGTGGATGGTGGCCACCCGGCCTGAAAAGGCTGGGTAAATGCGCTGCGTGCGCTCTTCGTTCCAGATCAGGCGTGCGGGCAAGTCGATGGTCAAATTTTTGGCCTGTGCTGCGGTGGCGGTCCCCAACAAAGCCAGCTGGGGGTGCTCGGAGGGAAAGCGCAGCTGGTTGTTTTGCACAATCGGTTGCGGTGTGGCCGCCATTCTGGGCGGCGCATCATGGCATGCGCTCAGGGTCACCAGGCAAGCCAGCATCAGGCGGGAAAAAAGAGGCGAGTATTTCATTGGGAAAGTACCATGACAGATTCGGCAGCGGGGCGTGTCAGCAGCAGCAGAGAGCCCCAAGTGCGAGCATGCTCAGTGCGCGCATCCAAAGCCTCCAGCTGTGTGGCTTTGAGGGTGCGGCGCGCGTCCAGTAAATCCGTGAGCGACAGCGCCCCTTTGGCATAGGCCAATTCGGCTTGTTGGGCGACGCGAATGGCTTGCGGCAAGATGTCTTTGTCGTAGCCTTCAGCGCGGGCTGAAGCGCTGCGCCAAGATTGATAGAGGGTCAGCAATTCGGTGCGCGCACCCAGGCGGGTTTTTTCCAGCCATTCTTGTGCTTGCTGGTACAGGGCTTCCGCGCGGGCGATTTCTCCCTCGTAACCATAGCCCCATTGCAATGGCATTTGCATGCGCAACTCCAGCAGGCGGTTGGAGGTTCCCGGGTAGTGGTCTGCAGACCCTCCCCAGGTGATGTCTGATTTTCTTTGTGCTTGTGCCAATGACAGACTGGCTTGCGCTGCCGTGACGCGCGCCTGTGCGGCCATGACGGCCGGGCGTTGATCTACCCACGCTTCCAGTTGGCTGGGCACGCCCGAGGCGGCAGGGTTGTTTTGCAAGCTAGGCCAGGTATTGGCAGGCTGCCAAGCCAGCGGGTTGCCGGGCAGGCGCGTGATTTGAGCCAGCCCCAAGGCGGCGGTTTCCAATGCCAGTTGGGCCGTGCGGACCTCGGCTTGGGCGCGGTGGGACTCACTCTGGATG
>VEQI01000259.1 GCA_018883305.1 Limnohabitans sp.
AGAGCACTCTGAAGCTGGCCAAGGAGGCTGATGCGGTGCTGTTCGGCGCCGTGGGCGACTGGAAATACGACAAGCTGGATCGTCCGCTGCGCCCTGAGCAAGCCATTCTGGGCCTGCGCAAGAACATGGGCCTGTTTGCCAACTTCCGCCCGGCCATCTGCTACGAGCAGCTGGTGGGTGCGTCCAGCCTGAAACCCGAACTGATTGCGGGCCTGGACATCCTGATCATCCGCGAACTCACCGGCGACATCTACTTTGGTCAGCCGCGCGGCCGCCGCACCGCCGTGGACGGGCATTTCCCGGGCGCCGAAGAAGCCTTCGACACCATGCGTTACAGCAAACCGGAGATCGAGCGCATCGCCCACGTGGCCTTCCAGGCCGCCCGCAAGCGCAACAAGAAAGTCACCAGTGTGGACAAGGCCAACGTGCTGGAAACCTTCCAGTTCTGGAAGGATGTGGTGACCGAAGTGCACGCCCAGTACCCCGACGTGACGCTGGAGCACATGTACGTGGACAACGCGGCCATGCAGCTCGTGAAGGCACCCAAGTCCTTCGACGTGGTGGTCACCGGCAACATGTTCGGCGACATCCTGTCCGACGAAGCCTCCATGCTGACCGGCTCCATTGGTATGCTGCCCTCGGCCAGCCTGAACACCAAGAACCAGGGCCTGTATGAGCCCAGCCACGGCAGCGCGCCTGACATCGCTGGCAAGGGCGTGGCCAACCCGCTGGCCACCATCTTGTCCGCCGCCATGATGCTGCGCTTCTCGCTCAACCAGGCCGAGGCCGCCGATCGCATTGAAACAGCCGTGAAAAAAGTGCTGGCACAGGGCCTGCGCACGCCCGACATCTACAGCCAGGGTACCACCAAGGTGGGCACCAAGGAGATGGGCGAGGCTGTGGTCAAGGCGCTGGGGTAACCCGCCTGCACTTGCCGTCCGCCCAAGCCAAGGCGAAGGCGGTCTGACGGGGCCATCAGGCGAACCAGGCCTTCTCGTCAGCTGGCCTCAAGGTCGGATCCGATACAATCTACGCCATGTTTCGCGCCCACCTGAGTTCTCACACTGACCTCGCCTCACGGCTGGCGGGCGTTACGGTGCGCGCAACCATCATCAAGACCACGACCAAAGGCTGACCCAGCCCGGTTCGTCGTGCGCCCTTCCGGCCGACGAGCCGGGTGAACAGCCAGGTCTGGCACTGTTTCAACACCATTGAAAGGGCCCTGAAATGAGCAAGTTGGTAGGTTTGGTTGGCTGGCGCGGCATGGTCGGCTCGGTTCTGATGGACCGCATGTTGCAAGAGAAGGATTTCGACCTGATCGAGCCAGTGTTCTTCTCCACCTCCAACACCGGCGGCAAGGCCCCGGCGATGGCCAAGAACGAAACCACGCTGCAAGACGCCAACAACATCGACGCACTCAAGCGCTGCGAGATCATCGTCACCTGCCAGGGCGGTGACTACACCAAAGAGGTGTACCCCAAGCTGCGCGCCGCAGGCTGGAACGGCCACTGGATTGACGCTGCTTCCTCCCTGCGCATGGCCGATGACGCCGTGATCATCCTGGACCCAGTGAACCGGCACGTGATCGACCAGGCGCTGGCCAAGGGCGGCAAGAACTGGATTGGCGGCAACTGCACCGTGAGTCTGATGCTCATGGGACTGGGTGGCCTCTTCCAGCACAACCTGGTGGAGTGGATCAGTGCCATGACCTACCAGGCGGCTTCTGGTGCTGGCGCGCAGAACATGCGTGAATTGCTGAGCCAGATGGGCGCGCTGCACGATGCCGTCAAGGCCGAACTGGCCGACCCGGCATCAGCCATTCTCGACATCGACCGCAAGGTGGCCGCCACCATGCGCGATGCGGCCTTCCCCACCAAGAACTTCCGCAACACGGCCCTGGCTGGCAGCCTGATCCCCTGGATCGACGTGCCTGTTGAGCATGGCCAGAGCAAGGAAGAATGGAAGGGCGGGGCTGAGTGCAACAAGATCCTGGGCAACGCGCCGTTCCGCAGCGCTGGCTCTATCCCCATCGATGGCTTGTGCGTGCGCATTGGCGCGATGCGCTGCCACTCTCAGGGTCTGACCATCAAACTGAAAAAAGATGTGCCGCTGGACGAGGTGAGCGACATCCTCGCCAAGGCCAACGCCTGGGTCAAAGTGGTGCCCAACGAGCGCGAGATCACCGAGCGTGAGTTGACCCCTGCTGCCGTCACTGGCACGCTGACTGTGCCGGTTGGCCGTCTGCACAAGCTGGCCATGGGCAACGACTACCTGGGCGCCTTCACCGTGGGTGACCAGTTGCTGTGGGGTGCCGCCGAGCCGCTGCGCCGCATGCTGCGCATCCTGCTGGAGAAGTAATTGAAACAACTGGCAGCCCTCTGTCTGTGGGTATGGGGCGCGTGTGCTCAGGCCCTGACGGTTGGGCCTGCCGTGGTGAGCTCATCGCTGGGCGAGCCCTTGCGTGCCGAGTTTCCCCTCACCCGCCTGAGTGAAGTTCAAGCACGTGACTTGCAGGCCCGTCAGGCCGATGACGACGCCTATGCCGCCGCTCGCCTGGAACGGGCCTCGGTGTTGGAGGGCTTGGATATCCAGCTCGAAACGCGCCCGGATGGGCGTCGCGTGTTGGTCCTCAAAGGACAACAACCGGTGCAGTCCCCGTTTGTGGATTTGCTGGTGGAGTTGCGCTGGCCAGGGGGCCGTTTGTTGCGTGACCTCACGGTGCTGCTTCAAGCGCAAACCACCGACAAACCCGTGAGCCTGCCACCGGCCCGGCTGGTGGTGCAACCTGGCGATACAGCCAGCCAATTGGCACGCGACCACAAAGACGACCGCGTGAGCCTGGAGCAAATGCTGCTGGCCTTGCTCCAGCAAAACCCGGACGCTTTCATCGACGGTAACGTCAACCGCATGCGGTCAGGCACACTGTTGTCCCTGCCTACAACGGCAGAGGCCAGTCAGATTGCCCGCGATGCCGCCCGCGAAGCCTTGCAGGAACAGGCCGAGGCCTTTGATGCCTGGCGTGCTGGCCTGGCCCAACGGGTCACCGCCGGGGATGCGCCGGACGCCACCGAAGGCACTCGACTGCAAGTTCCCTCTCGGCTACCCGCTCAGACGGGCACGCCGCAAGATCGCCTGGCGCTCACCAAGCCCGGCAACAGCCAGGAAGACCGTATCGCCCTGCAACGTCAGGCGCAGGACACGGCAGAACGGGCCGCTGAATTGGCGCGCAACATTGCCGAGCTGGGCAAGATCGCGGGCGGACAATCCCCAGGCGAGGAAGGGTCTGCTGCCGGTGTCCCCCTGCCCGCCCCCGATGTGCCTGCCCACGGGCGTCTGATCGACATCCTGCGTGAACACCCGCTCACGCCCATTG
This sequence comes from Limnohabitans sp., assembly GCA_018883305.1. GTDB lineage: Bacteria > Pseudomonadota > Gammaproteobacteria > Burkholderiales > Burkholderiaceae_C > Limnohabitans. The sequence continues at coordinate 3,374 of VEQI01000259.1, forward strand.
CGGCAGCCTCGCTGGTTGCACTCCTGGTGTTGATGAGCTTGTGGCGTACGCGCGTGCGCAGTGGCAGCAACGCATCGCCCCCCGTGGTTGCCGAGCCTTCGGCAGAAAGCTCACCCACCACCCCACGCAACCCCTTCCCGGTCGACATCGACCTGGAATTGCCCCGTCTGGACGCGCCGCTGCCCGAGGAATCTGCCCCGGCACCGGTCAGCACCGTTCGGGCGCCAGCCCAGCCTGCCCCACGCCCTGCCAGCCACGCTCCTTTTGCAGGACTGTCGCTGGATCTGCCGCAAGACCCGCCGACTGCGGGCGGTCATTTCCCCTTTGACCTCACGCCCGAGGATCCGGCCTTGACGGTGCGATTTGAACTGGCTCAGGCCTTGTGGGACGCCGGTCAGCCCCATACGGCACGCGTGCTGGCGGAAGAAGTCGTTGAGCAAGCGCGAGGGGCCCTACAACAAGCTGTCCGTCACTGGCTAGCTGGCAGAACCTGAGATGCGAATCGCCTTAGGTCTGAGCTACGCCGGACAGGCCTATCAGGGTTGGCAAAGCCAGCCCAGTCGGCAAACGGTGCAAGACAAGCTGGAACAGGCCCTGCAAGCCTTTGCCTGCGAACCTGTTCAGACCTTATGTGCTGGTCGCACGGATGCGGGCGTCCACGGCCTGATGCAAGTGGTTCACTTCGACACCTCGATAGAACGTGAACCGTTTTCCTGGGTGCGTGGCACCAACCGCTTTCTTCCTGCGGACATTGCGGTGCAATGGGCACAACCCGTGCCTGATCGCTTTCACTCGCGGGCCAGTGCGCGTTCACGCCGCTATGCCTACATCCTGCTGGAATCACCGGTCAGGCCCAGCGTGGAAGCGGGACGCGTAGGCTGGGTGTTTCGGTCACTCGACCTGGAGGCCTTGCGCGCGGGTGCCCAGCACTTGCTGGGCGAACACGACTTCAGCGCGTTCCGAGCCTCGTCCTGTCAGGCCTTGTCCCCCGTGAAGCATCTGATGCGCATCGAGATCGAGCGGCGCACAGGTCACCCCTTGCCCGGCACCACCCCAAGCAGCACGGCCTACTGGCGCTTTGACTTCGAGGCCAACGCTTTTCTTCACCACATGATCCGCAACCTCATGGGCTGTCTGGTTCAAGTGGGACAAGGGTTGCGTCCGCCCGAGTGGATCGCCGATGTCCTGGCTTCACGCTCTCGCGACATGGCTGCGCCCACCTTCGCCGCCGAGGGCCTGTATTTCCTGGGACCGCGCTATGACGCCGAATGGGGCTTGCCCGATCACGCCCCTGCGTATGATTGGCTGCCATGACCCTGCCCGCGCACTTCACCCCCATCAAGATCTGTGGCCTGACCCGCGAGCAGGATGTGGACGCCGCCGTGCAAGCCGGCGTGCAGGCCATCGGCTTTGTCCTGTATGAGCGTAGTCCCCGCCGTGTCAGCGCCCAGCGGGCCGCGGCGTTGGCGCGCCGTCTTCCGGCCTTCGTCAATCCGGTGCTGTTGGTGGTCAACGCCTCCGAAGCCACCATTGAAGCCGCTTGCAACGAGGTACCCGGTGCCTGGCTACAGTTTCATGGCGACGAGAACCCGGCCTTTTGCCAGCGGGTAGCCGAGCGCCTGGGCCGCCGCTGGCTGCGCGCGGCGCGCATCCCGCTGGACGAGTCTGCCCCGGCCTTCGAC
>VEQI01000260.1 GCA_018883305.1 Limnohabitans sp.
GTCGTACACCGCCACCACGGCGCGGGGCTCCATCGGCGCGGGAATCAGGCGCTGACTGGCCACCCGCAGACGGCTGGTGTGCGTGGCCTGCGCGAATGCCGCATCTACTGCAGCGCGATCACCGGCCTCAAACTCGGCGGATACGTTGCCGGGTGAGGCCTCGTGCAACACTGGCGCACCGGGTTGAAGCGCGGCGTCCATGGTGGGCACCGCGTCAAGGAGTTCGAACTCCATGTCTGCCAGGTCGGCAGCGTCTTGAGCCTGGTAGGCCGAGTCGGCAATCACGAAGGCGATGGGCTGGCCGACAAAGCGCACCACATCGCGGGCAAGCACGGGCATGCGCGCCACGCGCTGAGCTTCGCCGTGACGGTCCTTGACCGACACCGCGTTGGGCAAATCTTGCCCGCCATGGGCATCGATGTCCTGTGCCGTCATGACCCAACGCACGCCAGGAGCGGCTGCCACTGCACTCAGGTCCATGCGCAGAATGCGGGCATGGGCATGCATGGAGCGGATCACGTGCATGTGCAACGTCCCAGGATAGTGCACATCGGCGGTGTACTCGCCTTGCCCGGTGATGAGGCGATGGTCTTCCGTGCGCGCGTAGTTCACGCCCGACTGGGGCAGCGTGCGGGCATTCATGCAGCACCCCCATTCATCTGCTGGGCCGCCTGCTTGACGGCGGCCGCAATATTCACATAGCCGGTGCAGCGGCACAGGTTGCCCGCCAGCCCTTCCGCAATCTCCTGGTCATTGGGCAGCGGGCAGCGACGCAGCAGGCCCACGGTGGCCATCACCATGCCAGGTGTGCAAAAGCCGCATTGCAAGGCATGACATTCGGTGAAGGCCTGCTGCACCGGGTGCAATCCCTTGGCGCCCAGCCCCTCGATGGTGGTGACCTGACAGCCATCGGCTTGTGCGGCCAGCATGCTGCACGACTTCACGGCCTGGCCATCCACGTCCACCGTGCAGCAGCCGCACTGGCTGGTGTCACAACCCACGTGTGTACCGGTCAGTCGCAAGGTGTCGCGCAGCAAATCGACCAGCAAAGTGCGGTCTTCGACGTCAGCACTGTGAGGCTGACCATTGACGGTGAGTTGAATCTTCATGGCGAGGAAAAATCAAATGAGGGGCGAATAAAAAGACAGTTGGCGCAACAGCGGCAGTCACCCATGACCCACCGCCAGCCACGTTCAACGCAATTGCTTCAAGGCCTGCGCATACATCAGGCCGGTGAGGTGTGCGCGGTAGCGTGCCGGTGCATGGATATCGCTCAACAAACCCTCATGGGCAAAGGGCGGCGGCGTTTGACCGGCTTGCCAGGCGGCCTCAGCTTGCGGCCAACGGCAGACAGCATCGGTGGCACCGGTGACAGCCACGCGGCGCCCCTGAGCGCCAAAGTCGGCCAGGAACACGCCCGCCATGGCATAGCCCGAGGCAGGGTGACGAAACTTGGCATAGGCGCTTTGGCGGGCACGAGGAAAACGCACACCCCGAATCACCTCACCCGGCGCCAGTGCGGTGGTGAACATGCCCAGGAAGAAATCATCAGCGGCAATGTCGCGCTGCGTGGTCACCACCGTGGCGCCTAGGGCCAGCACGGCGGCCGGGTAATCGGCGGCCGGGTCGTTGTTGGCAATGGAGCCACCCAGGGTGCCACGGGCACGCACCTGCGGATCCCCGATGAGGCCCGCCAGTTCGGCCAGCGCGGGCAGGGCTTGAGCCAGTTCGGCATGCGCGGCCACTTGCTGGTGCTTTACCGCCGCGCCCACCCACACGGCATCGGCTTGCACCCGGATCTCTTGCAAGTCGGGCAGCCGTGCAATGTCAATCAACTCGCTGACCGCCAACAAGCGGTGCTTGAGCGAGGGAATCAGGGTCATGCCACCCGCCAGCAGTCGCGCCTGGTCATCGCTGCCCAGGCGCTGGGCCGCCTCATTCAAAGAGCCAGCTCGGTGATAGTGAAAAGGGTTCATGCGAAAAACCGTTGATGAAAAGCGCGCATTCCGCGCCAAGGCTCTGGTTTCATACCCAAGCCCATGCGGCGCCCCGTGCGCCGCTAACCTGTCACGGACTGTACCCAAGGTGCCAAACCCGAGAAGTCCACCAGGAGACTCCGTGAATGCTCGGCTTGTACACTGCAAGTCTCCTTCAGACTCTGCCTGTTCCGATCATGACATTTTTCGTTGGCCTGACCCGTGACCTCCTGACCCCTGGTGGCGAGCCCTCTTTTGGCACAGCGCCTCTGGCCTTGCTGTCCCAGCCCGGCCTGGACCTGAAGTGGGAGTTCATCCCCGAGTCCGTCTCCGAGATCACGCCTGAACTGATGGCCCGCTATGACGGCATTTATGTCAACACGCCTCGGGTGACGGCCGCCTCGGTCGCCGGTCCGCAGTTGCGCACCAAAATCATTGCCCGCCACGGCGTGGGCTATGACTCGGTGGACGTGAAAGCCCTGGCCGACAAAGGCGTCATCACCACCAACACGCCGGTGGCTATTCAGCGTCCGGTCTCGGTCGCCGCACTCACCTTCATTCTGGCCCTGGCAGGTCGTCTGGTCATCAAAGACAAGCTCACCCGCGAGAACCGCTGGAATGAGCGGACCAACCACATGGGCCTGGGCCTGACCACCCGCACGCTGGGCGTGGTGGGCATTGGCGGCATTGGCCGTGAACTGCTGAAGCTGGCGCGTCCGTTTGGCTGGCGCATGCTGGCGGCCGATCCGTTTGTGGATGAGGCCGTGATCCGGGAACTGGGCGCTGAACGCGTGTCCCTGGAAGACCTCATGCGTCAATCCGACTTTGTGGTCACCACCGTGCTGCTGAATGAAAAAACCCGTCACCTCATCAATGCCGAACGACTGGCTCTGATGAAGCGCACGGCCTACTTGGTCAACATGGCGCGTGGCCCCATCGTGGATGAACTGGCCTTGATCAACGCCTTGCGCCAAGGCACGATTGCCGGTGCCGGCCTGGATGTGTTCGAACAAGAGCCCATTGCCCCCGACAACCCGCTGCTGCAGATGGACAACGTGCTGCTGGCCCCGCACTCTCTGTGCTGGACCGATGAATGTTTTGACCACATGGCGCGGGAAGGCCTGGGGTGCATGGTGGATTTTGCCCAGGGCAAGACGCCCAAGTCGGTGGTGAGGCCAAGCTGAAGCGCCCCAACCTGTCAGCACCAGCTTGAGGGTGCAGCCGCTCAGTCCAGGCCGAGATTAATGCGCCGGGCCACCGCCCCCCACTTGACCGAGTCGCGCGCCAGTTGCGCTGCCGCCGCTTCCGGCGTGCTGACCACGGGCACTTGATCCGTTTGCTTCAGACGTTCCACCACCTCGGGCACGGCCAGGGCATCGGCCCAGGCCTGACGGAATTTGGCCACGATGTCGTCTGGCACACCCCGTGGCGCCCATAGCGCCAGCGTGAACATGGCGTCATAGCCCTTGACCCCAGCCTCTGCCGCTGTGGGTACATCTGGCAAGGTGGGCGCACGAGTGGTGCCTGAGACTGCCAAAGGAATCAACTTGCCGCTGCGCACATGCGGCAGCACCGTGGGGCCGGCCAGCAAACCACAGGGCACCTGCCCTGACAACACATCCTGGGTGGCGGGCGCGGGACCTTTGTAGGGCACATGGCGCATGTCAAACCCACCCATGTACTGCAACAGTTCCATGGACAAATGGCCCGGCACACCAGGCCCGCCCGAGGCATACGCCATCGGTTGCGCCTTGGCCTTGGTGATCAACTCCTGCAGAGTCTTGACGCCCACCGAGGGGTGGCAGACCAGCGTCTGCCCAAACTGGGACAAGATGGCCACCGGCTTGAAGTCTTCCGGCTTGTAGGGCATGTTGCGGTACACATGCGGGTTGACGGTGACGATGGTGTCGGTGCCCAGCATCCAGGTGTAACCATCAGGCGCTGAGCGCGCGGCTTCCTGCGCACCAATGTTGCCGCCCGCCCCGGCACGGTTGTCCAGAATCACCGGTTGCTTGAGCGTGGCATTCAAACGTTCCAGCACGCTGCGGGCAATCAGGTCGCTGGGGCCGCCGGGTGGATGGGGAATCACGATGCGGATGGGGCGTTGCGGCCAATTCGCCGCGCCTTGCGCCCAGGCCAGGGTGCCCGCACTCGCCACAGACACAGCGACGACCATGCGTGCGGCCCAACGGGTCAGTTGAAATCTGGACATGGTGCCCCCTCAGTTGTCGATCTTGACGTTGGCCGCCTTGGCCACCTGCGCCCACTTCTGTTGTTCGCTCTTGATGAAGTTGGCAAATTTCTCGATGGAACCGCCGCCGTCCTCGGCGCCATATTGATCCATTTTTTCCTGCACATCCGGCATGGCCAGCACTTTGTTCACGTCATCGTTCATGCGTTGTGTCATGCCGGCAGGCACGCGTGACGGGGCCATCAAACCGTACCACACGGTGGCCTCAAAACCGGCAAAGCCGGCTTCCGCCATGGTGGGCACACCCGGAAAGCCCTTGGCCCGCTTGAGGCGCGTCTGGGCCAGCGCCAGGGCCTTGCCAGACTTGATGTGGGGCGCCGCCGAGGTCATGGTTTCAAAACAGTAATTGACCTGCCCGCCCATCAAATCCGTGAGCGCCGGACCAGAGCCCTTGTAGGGCACATGCAGCGCGTCAATGCCCGCTTGCAGCTTGAACATCTCCAGCGCAAAGTGCTGTGCCGAGCCACCGCCCGCAGATGCAAAGCTGATCTTGCCGGGCTGACGCCTGCACAGCTCCACCAGCTCGGCCACGGTCTTGGCGGGTTGGTCGGGGTTGCAGATGAGGATGTTGGGCGTGACACCCACCATGGAGATGGGCGCAAAGTCGCGCTCGGCGTCGTAGTTGAGCTTGGTGCCCATGGCGGGCGCCAGCGCATGGCTGTTGATGTGCGCCATCAGCAAGGTGTTGCCATCGGGGGCTTGCTTGCTGACATAGTCGGCGGCAATGACGCCGGCAGCACCCGCCTTGTTTTCGATGACGATGGAGATGCCCCACATGGCCTGGAGTTTTTGCGCCACCACGCGGGCC
>VEQI01000261.1 GCA_018883305.1 Limnohabitans sp.
AGTCACGCGTACCCGCCACGCCAATGGGGATGCTGCGGGTGAACGGCTGTTGGCACTGCCGCTCAAGCCACAGAGCCGTGGTCATGGCGATTTCGGGGTACAGAACGACATTGAAATCGGCTTGAGGCAGTCGAGACAGATCATCCACCGAGGCTTGCCATGGCATCACCACATGGATGTCGACACCCATCTCTTCGAGGAGACCCGTGATTTCGCGCAAGTCGTCCCGGTGCCGAAATCCCAATGCAGTGGGTCCCAGGATGTTGCAGCGCGCCGCGCGCCCCGCTCGGTCTTCGCGTTCTTTCGAGGGAGACACCACGCGACGCACCAGGTGATAGAGGGTTTCAGAGGCACCCCAGTTTTCCTTGCGCTGATAGGCTGGCAACTCCAGCGGCACCACCGGCACCGGCAGCTGAAGGGCCTGCGCCAGGCCACCGGGGTCGTCCTGAATGAGTTCTGCGGTGCATGATGCACCCACCAGCACCGCACGAGGTTGATACCGTTGATAGGCCTCGCTTACCGCGTTCTGGAACAGTTGCGCCGTGTCACCGCCAAGGTCACGCGCCTGGAAGGTGGTGTAGGTGACCGGAGGACGCCGCGGCAAACGTTCGATCATGGTGAACAGCAAATCGGCGTAGGTATCGCCCTGCGGCGCATGCAACACATAGTGAACGTCCTTCAAGGCGGTGGCCACACGCATCGCCCCGATGTGCGGAGGCCCTTCGTAGGTCCAGAGCGTCAGTTGCATGCCATGACTCCTATGCCACCAGTTTGAGTCGACGATGCAGCGGGCGACTGAACAGTCCGGCCAGATCGCCCGCTTGCTCGTAGCCCTGAATGGGCGTGAACACCAATTCGATCGCCCATTTGGTGGTCAACCCTTTAGCCTCCAAGGGATTGGCCAGGCCAAGTCCGCACACCACCAGATCAGGCCCGAGGTGGAGGCAGCGGTCAAGTTGCGGATCCACGTGCTGTCCCTCTGTGACACGCGTGCCCGACGGCAGCAAGGCCAGTTCGGCGGCCAGGTGCTGACGGTGCAGATAGGGGGTTCCCACTTCCGTCAATTGCATGCCCAGCTCCCGATGGAGAAAGCGCGCCAGCGGAATTTCGAGCTGGGAGTCGGGAAAGAAAAAGACACTGCGCTCGTTGAGCAAGGCTCGGTGCCGTGTTAGCGCCTGTTGCGCGCGCTGACGCGGCGCTTGGGTGACGTCCAGCACATGCTGCGGGGCAATTCCCCAAGCGGTTGCAGCCGCTTGCAGCCACTGGGTGGTTCCTTCAACCCCCAAGGGGAAGAGTGCGGGCACATGGTGTGCGCCTCTGGCTTGTAGCGCCCGAGTCGTATCGGCCAGAAAGGGTTGCGCCAACAAAAATCGTGTGGCCGGCCCCACCTCGGGCAACGCCGTGCTTCGGCGCGGCGGAAAGAAGTCCACATGCTCAATGCCAATGGCCTTGAACAACCCTCGCATCTGGTCTTCCACCACATCGGCCAGACTACCCACCACCATCAGACGAGGCTGGGTCTCGTGCGACGTCGGGAGTTCGGGTACCAGAGAGGCCAGACAGGCATCTTCACCTTGCGTGAACGTGGTCTCGATGCCGCTACCGGAATAGTTCAGCACACGAACTTGCGGTTGATGCAAGCGGCTCAAGCGTTGGGCAGCGCGCGACAGGTCCAACTTGATGACCTCGGAGGGGCACGAGCCCACCAGAAAGAGCAGCTTGATGTCTTTGCGCCTTGCCAGCAGCTCTCCCACCACGCGGTCGAGCTCTTCATTGGCATCGGCCAAACCGGCAAGATCGCGTTCATCGATGATGGCCGTCCCGAAACGGGGTTCGGCAAAAATCATCACCCCTGCCGCAGACTGGATCAGGTGAGCACAGGTGCGTGAGCCCACCACCAGAAAGAAGGCGTCCTGAATTTTTCGGTGCAACCAGATGATGCCCGTCAAGCCACAAAACACGGCACGTTGACCGCGTTCAACTTGCACATCCAGGTCACCACAAGCGCCAGCGGCGTTGACGGGGTGCAAGGGGATGATTTCGCTCATGCACCCTCTCCGTTTTGCATCAATGGCGTTGTACTGTGCGCACCCTGCACGGCCTCGGCTTGCACTCTGGCCGCTTTCAGCTTCAACAGAAACTGGACGGCGTTGATGATGTAGGCGGCATAAGCCGCCAGGGCGAGAAACAAGAGCGCGCGCACCTCCAGGCTGTTTTGGGTCCAGGCCACCAGGTACAAGGTGTGAAGCGCCAGCACCAGCATGCTGAAGACGTCCTCCCAGAAGAAGGCCGGCGCAAACAGGTATTGGCCAAACACCACTTTTTCCCAGATACACCCCGTGATCATGATCAAGTACAGCATCGCAGTTTTGACCATCACGGACCACAACGCCACGTTCTCGCCTTCACCTGTCAGAAGGCAGCGCACAACCAAGGCAGCACTGATCAGACAGACCAGAAATTGCACGGGCGCCAGGACACCTTGCACCCAAGTCCAGGGCGTGGCATCCCGTCGAGCGCGCTGCTCGGGTGTGTACAACCCGGCTGGGGAGGTGATCACCGTGGGACCCGTTGGCAACATGCAAACCCTTTTGCTGAAACGACTGACCCACTGTAGACAACAGATCACCATGTGTCAATTTAAATTGACGTCTTTAAATGTTTACAAATACAGGGTTTTCCCTAAATCCATTTGGTCAAAAAATCATGACACTGTGTCCAAGCGCGTCCGCAAAGGTCTCGAACCCCTGGGCTACGACAGATCAGTCAATGGGTGAAGGGTGTGCCAAGTTTGTTGCTTTCAGGCTCGGGCCTTGAAGCAACATGAGTTCCATCACGCTAAGGGGTTCTGCATGTCACAGCCATCGTCGGCAACGGCGAGTGCACGAGCGCCATTGCAGCGTGCCCTTGACCAGGTCGTGATTCCTGACTTGCTGAGAAGGCAGATTGCCTTGGTCCAGCGTGCAGGGCACGCCCGGGAACTGACCCGTCATGATCTCACGCGGCTGGCCCTGGCGAGCATGAGCCATGCGCATGCGATTGAAAGCGAATTGGACAACCTGCTTTCGCAAGGATGGCCCATGGAGCGCGTGTACCTTGATGCCATTGCTGGGACTGCACGCTTACTTGGCGAATGGTGGATAGCCGACCAACTCGACTTTGCCAGCCTGACACTGGCCACTGAACGCCTGCAAGATATCGTGCGTCATTGGGAGTCTCGGTTCCTGAGCAGCTCCTCCAAATTACCCGGCGCCGATCAATACCAGGTCATGCTGCTGAGTGAATTCAACGACCAACACAGCCTGGGCATGTTGATGCTGCAATCGTTTTTCAAACGGGATGGCTGGTGTGTTCACAACACTTGGGGTATGAACGAAGAGGACTTGCTCACGCGCGTTGAAGCGATCAACGTGCATCTGGTGGGCCTTTCCATTTGCACCGATCGGCGACTGCCGCAAACCCGGCAACTCATTCACGCCTTGCGTGAGCGCAGTTTGAACCCGCAACTTCAGATCATGGTCGGGGGGCCACTGGTCTTGGCTCAGCCGCATCTGGTGAAGGATTTGGGTGCCGACTGGTTGTCAGGGCATGCCGATCAAGCCAGTCGTGAAGCCCTCAACCACGTTTCTCAGACGAATTCGATGGGGTCAAGGGCTTGATTTTGCACACCATGATGTGTCAATTTCACGATGAATAATGGATACCAAGTAGTTAATTGGGATCGCTCATTCCAGAAATCTTCGTATATAGTCCACCCATACAAACTAAAAGTGTCACTTAAGTTGGTCACGAGCTTGTGTTGACTCTCATGAAACTCCCGCAACTCACTGCTGACAAACTGGCTCAATTGATCGGCGTTGCTTCTGATATTGCGCTGGTCATCACACATCAGGGGATTGTTCAGTCGGTATCGGTGGGTTGGGATGAGTTGGCTGTCCTGGGATGCTCCGATTGGATTGGCAAGCCCTGGGTCGAGACCGTCACCTCCGAGAGCCGCGTCAAACTGACCGAGATGCTGTCCACGCCCGCCAACGGCGAACGCAGTCGTTGGCGACAAGTCAATCACCCCACGCAGCAAGGTCGCGAGATCCCTCTTGAATACGCCATTTTGTCGCTCAATGACAAACTCTTTCTGGCGTTGGGGCGTGGCATGCAAGCCATTGCGTCCCTGCAACAACGACTGATCGAGTCACAGCAAAAGCTTGAACGTGACTACCAGCGGCTACGCCACATGGAGGGCAAGTCGCGCATCTTGTTCGAAACCGCGACCGAACCCCTGTTGACCATTGACGGCGTCAGTCAACGCATTCTGGAACTCAACCCGGCAGCAGAGGTCCTGCTGAGTCACGGATCTAAACGCGTCCAGGACAAGGAGTTGATCGAATGCTTTGAGTCCAGCTCACATGACGAAGTGCTCTCCTTGTTACGCATGGCGCAAGCCACTGGACGGGTCGAGATGGGTCGTGCCCATTTGGTGGGGCATGACAAAGAGATCACACTGTCTGCCAAGGCGTTTCCCAGTGATCAGGGCGCCCAAGTCCTGCTGCGCTGCCTGGGTCACGAAGCTCGTGCACAGCAAGCCACGCGACATGCCGATCGCGACTGGATGCAAGAGGCGCTTGAGCGGGCGCCTGACGGCTGGATCCTGGCGGATCGGCACGGCAATATTCTGTCTGCGAACACCGAATTCCTTTCACAGATCGGCGCCATATCCCTGGCGCAGCTACAGGGTCAACCGGTGGAGCGTTGGCTGGCACGTGGGTCCGTTGACTGGGGCGTTTTGCAGACCAACGTTCGCCAGCTCGGTCAGGTACGCGGATTTGCGACGGAGCTCAGAACCTTCTCAGGCATGAACCTGGCAGTAGAAATTACTGCGCTCACCCTGTCTGACCCGGATGCCAACTGGTTGCTCTATGTCCATGACGTCAACCGCTTGCGTCAAGTCAGCACGCCCGCCAAATCGGTGGGTATGGCTGATTCGGTCGCACAGCTTGCCCAACTGGTTGGACGGATGCCCATGAAG
>VEQI01000262.1 GCA_018883305.1 Limnohabitans sp.
GCTCATGCCCGGTCAAGGGTATGAAGGTGTGGCGGAGTTTGTGTTCGACGTGATCACCTCGCGCGGCGTCAATGCATGCCCGCCGTTGCTGGTGGGGGTGGGGGTGTCCACCTCAGCAGAAACCGCTGCACGTTTGTCCAAGAAAGCCATTTTGCGTCCAGTGAACTCCCACCACCCCAATGAAAACGCCGCCCTCATGGAGGAGCTGCTCACCGACGGTTTGAATGAACTGGGCCTAGGGCCACAGGGCTTAACGGGCAACAACAGTGTGATGGGCGTGAACATCGAGTCCTCGGCGCGTCACCCGTCGACCATTGGTGTAGCGGTGTCCACCGGGTGCTGGGCGCATCGCCGTGGTCGCATCAAGATCAACGCCGATTTTTCTCACGAAATCATCTCCCACGAAGGGTTCAAGCTGTGAAAAAAGTTCTGACAACACCACTCAAGGATGAAGATCTCGAGTCCCTCAACATCGGGGACGTGGTGTACCTCACCGGCACCCTGGTGACCTGCCGTGACGTGGCGCATCGCCGCTTGATCGAGCTGGGCCGCGAACTGCCGGTGGATTTGAAGGGCGGCGCCATTTTGCATGCCGGCCCCATCGTGCGTGAAAAAGAGAACGGCGAATACGAGATGGTCTCCATCGGTCCCACCACCAGCATGCGGATGGAAAAATTCGAGAAAGAATTCATCCGTCAAACCGGCGTGAAGCTGATCGTGGGCAAGGGCGGCATGGGGCCCGAGACACAAGCCGGCTGCGTGGAGAACAAGGCCGTGCATGCCATCTTTCCCGGCGGGTGTGCGGTGCTGGCGGCTACCCAAGTGGAGAAGATCGAAGGGGCCGAGTGGAAAGACCTGGGCATGCCCGAGACCCTGTGGATCAACCGCGTGCGGGAGTTCGGTCCACTGATCATCTCCATTGACACCAAGGGCAAGAACCTGATCGAGGAAAACAAACAGGTGTTCAACGAGAAGAAAAAACCGATCCTGGAAAAAATCAATCAGCAGATTCGCTTCATCAAGTAAGCCCCGCACTCAAGGCCTGACGCACCAGCGTTGAGCGAAAAAAAACCGCCGGGACGCCACCGGCGGTGTTTGTCTTGAAGGAGTGTGCACTCAAATGTGCATCACGGCCAAGCCGCCGATGGCCACGCCCAGGGCGCCCACCACGTACATGGCCTTCTTGAGCCACTCCTTGCGGGTGAGCAGGGCGATGGCGGCCAGCGCGATGGAGACTTGAAGCGCCGTGGTGGCTTGCGCCCAGCGGTGGTGCAGGTGCATCTCGCTGTCAGAGCGCTCGTCCCAGGCCTTGGCTTCGGCTTCCAGCTTCTCGGCGTCTTTTTTGATGTCGCCTTTTTCGGATTTGTAACGCTTGATCTCAGCCTCGTAGAACTCTTTCTTGGCAGGCGGGGCCAGCTCCAGGGCCAGCTCGCTCAGGTTTTGCTTGCTGCTCTTGGCCTGGTAGTAATTCCACTGGTTAGAGGCCTCGGTTTTCTTGATGGCCGCGTTGTTCTTGTACAACCCGGCGTTGGCCTGCGTGGCGCCGCCCATGTAGCCAAAGATGGCGCCCACCGTGGCGATGATGGCAGTGAACATGGCGATCTGGTTGGTCATGGCGGCGGTGTCTTCATCATGACCGTGGCCATGGCCGCCGTGCGTGGCGTGCTCCAGCTCGTGATCGTGGGGACCGTGGACGTGAAAACCGTGACCGGACATGGTGAATTCCTATCAAAAAACAATGCGTGACAACGCGATGGCCGAGACTCTATCAAACCTGTGTGACAACCGATATCGGGATTCACGCGAGGTGGGTAGGGGTATGGCCTCCAGGTGAAAGCCGGATGCCCCCCGAGGCGCACGACCCTCAGCGCGCACGCTGGCGGGTCACAAAGCTGTACTCGGTGCCATTGGCGGAGGTGTGGCGACTGCGTTGCACTTCGGGCCAGGACTGCGGATCGATGGGTGGCGCCAAGGCGTCGCCGGTGGTCTGCACATGCACCTCGGTGATTTCAAGGCGCTGTGCGCGCGGCAAGGCCATGGCGTAAACCTCGGCGCCACCAATGACCCACAGGTCCAGCCCGGCGGGGCACAGGGTCAGGGCTTCGTCGATGGAGGTCACCCGTGTGGCACCAGGGGCCTGCCAGTCGGGCTGACGTGTCAACACCAGATTCAGACGGCCCGGTAGCGGGCGAAAGCGAGGCGGCAAAGAGTCCCAGGTCTTGCGGCCCATCAGCACTGGGCAGCCCATGGTCAGCTGGCGAAAGTGGGCCAGGTCTTCGGGCAAGTGCCAGGGAAGGGCGTTGTCGCGCCCGATGACGCCGTTGTCGGCACAAGCGTAGATGAGGTTCAGGGCCATGTCAGGGAGTCGTGCAGGCAACCGGAGGGATGTTGTCGCATCGGGCGCTTGAGTTGTGTGCCTGTGTGAGGTTCAGACCGCCACTGGGGCCTTGATCGCGTCGTGGCAGCGATAGTCGCGCACCTCGAAGTCCTCAAACGCATAGTCGAAGATGGAGTCCGGGCGGCGCTTGATGTGCAGGGTGGGGTAGGGGTAGGGTTGGCGTGAGAGCTGCAGCTCCACTTGTTCATGGTGATTGCTGTAAATGTGGCAATCGCCCCCGGTCCAGATGAAGTCACCCACATCCAGATCGCACTGCTGCGCCAGCATGTGGGTGAGCAGCGCATAACTGGCGATATTAAAGGGCACGCCCAAAAAGATGTCGGCACTGCGTTGGTAGAGCTGGCAGCTCAGGCGGCCGCGCTCACCCGGCTTTTGCGGGGGGGCGACATAAAACTGGAAGAACGCATGGCATGGCATGAGCGCCATCTTGGACAACTCGGCCACGTTCCAGGCGCTCACGATGATGCGGCGCGAATCGGGGTTGGTACGCAAGGTCTTGACCACATCGGCGATCTGGTCGATGTGGCCTCCATCGGGCGTGGGCCAGCTGCGCCACTGCACGCCGTATACGGGGCCCAGGTCACCGTCCTCACGTGCCCACTCGTTCCAGATGGTGACGTTGCGGTCCAGCAGCCACTGGTTGTTGCTGGAGCCGGTGAGGAACCACAGCAGCTCGACGATGATGGATCGCAGATGCACTTTCTTGGTGGTGACCAGCGGAAAGCCTTCGTTCAAATCAAAACGCATCTGGTGCCCGAACACACTGCGCGTGCCCGTGCCCGTGCGGTCACCCTTGCTCACGCCGTGGGTGTAGACGTGGCGCATGAAATCTTCGTATTGGGAACGGACGGGACGGTCGGTCATGGGGCGCTCGCGAAGTGGTGACGAGGATTGTAAAAGTGAGAGGCAGGATGGGAAGGCGCGTCAACATTCAAAGCTGCAACGCGGGTCAATCCGCTCGGATCACCCGCCCGGGATTCAGCAACCCCTTGGGGTCCAGAGCATGCTTGATGCGTGACATCAAGGCCAACGCCACCGGGTCCTTGTACTTGGGCAAGGAGTCCACCTTGAGACTGCCCACGCCATGCTCGGCGGAAATCGAGCCGCCATGACGGCATACCGAGTCATAGACAATTTTGTTCACCTGCGGCTCGTACTCGCGTAGGAAGGCTGCAGCGTCTCCGCCCTCGGGCGTCTGGACGTTGTAGTGCAGATTGCCGTCACCCAGGTGGCCGAAGTCCACCATGCGAACGCCGGGGATGTGCTGTGCCAGCAGTGCATCGGTTTCGGCCACAAAGGCCGGGATGGCGGAGATGGGCACCGAGATGTCGTGCTTGAGGTTGAGCCCTTCCTCGGCTTGCGCCAGGGTGATGCTCTCGCGGATGTGCCAGAGGTTGCGGGCTTGCGAGATGCTTTCGGCCACCACGGCGTCGGTCACCAGGCCTTTCTCCATGGCCTCTTCCAGCAGGGCCTCGAAACGGGTGCGTGCGTGCTCTTCGGATTCGCTGTCGGAGTTCTCCAGCAACACGCACCAGGGCGTGTCGCGAAACAGCGGCACGCGCAGGTGCGGGTAATGCTTGTCCACCAGGCTGAGTGAGAACTGGTTCATCACCTCAAAGCCTGTCAGGCCCGCCCCCAGGTAACGGTGTCCCAGTCCCAGCAGCGCCACCGCCTGTTCCATGCTGGGCACCGCTGCCCACGCGGTGAGGCTGGCCGCAGGCAGGGGGAACAGCTTCATGGTGGCCGCTGTGATGATGCCCAGCGTTCCCTCGCTGCCCACGAACAGGTCGCGCAGGTCGTAGCCGGTGTTGTCCTTGCGAAGGCCGCTCAGGCCGTTCCAGATATCGCCATCGGCGGTCACCACTTCCAGGCCCAGGCACAGCTCGCGCGCGTTGCCGTAGCGCACCACCTGCGTGCCTCCGGCATTGGTGGACAGGTTGCCGCCAATGGTGCAGCTGCCCTCGGCGCCCAGGCTAAGCGGAAAAAGAAACCCGGCTTGTTCAGCCGCTTGCTGCAACTGTTGCAGGATGCAGCCGGCCTCCACGGTCACGGTGGAGTTGCCCGGGTCGATGGCGCGCACGGCATTCAGACGTTGCAGGCTCAGCACCACCTGGGTGCCACTGGTGTCAGGGGTGGACCCCACCACCATGCCAGTGTTACCCCCCTGGGGAACGATGCTCACGCCGGCGTCCACGCAGGCCTTGACCACCGCGGCCACCTCGGCGGTAGAGCCCGGGCGGGCCACACACAGGGCCTTGCCGTGGCTACGCTTGCGCCAGTCTTGTTCATAGGCGCTGAGGTCGCCGTCGGTCAACACATGGGGGGCGCCGAGGAGCTGGCGCAATTGGGCAATGAGGTCGGTCATGGTCTGGCCGTCAGGTTTTCTTGGAAGGGGGGAGGCTGGCATCCGCGGGCAGCGTGCCCGCCGCCGCCAGGGCCGCCGCCTGTCTGAAGCGCCAGCGCACATGGAGAGCGCAGGCGGCAAACAGGGTGAGACACAGCAACACCTCCAGGCCGGCCAGGCCCTGGCTGGGCCAGGGGTCCGAGTAGGCGCGTACCACGCCCTCGGTGAAGTACAGCCAGATCAGCAGGCTGACCCAGCGGTAGGTATAGAGC
>VEQI01000263.1 GCA_018883305.1 Limnohabitans sp.
GCCAAATCGACTCCAGCAAGCTTTCATCGATGAGCAAGAGGCCCAATGTGGCTTCTGCACCTCGGGCATGATCCTGCAAGCCCAGGCCTTGCTCGATCGCAACCCCTCCCCCAGCGAAGCCCAGGTGCGCTCAGCGCTCGATGGCAATCTGTGCCGCTGCGGCATCCACAACCGCATCGTTAAAGCCGTGATGCGCGCGGCCAAGGGAGGCTGACATGCAAGCAACGTTGACACGTCGCCGCTGGCTGCAGGCCACGGGTTTTTTGAGCCTGTCTTTTGGCATCCCGCTGGAGACAGCGTTGTCTCAACAGCCGCCCCGGTTGCCGGGTGACTTGAACAGCACGCGCATGCTGCGCGCCTGGTTGCGGATTGAGGCTGATCATCGAGTGACTTTGCTGGTGGGCAAGGTGGAGTTGGGGCAGGGCATTCTGACGGCGGTGCAACAGATCTGTGCCGACGAAATGGATGTGCCGTTTGAACAGGTTCATGTCATTTCAGGCGACACGGCCTTGGTGCCCAATGAGGGCGTGACCGCAGGCTCATTTTCCATGCCCAACTGTGCCACGGCCGTGCGGCATGCCAGCGCAGAAGTGCGTGCCATTTTGCTGGGATTGGCGGCAGACAAGCTGGGACAGCCGGTGAGCCAACTGAGGGTCTCGCAAGGCGTGATCCAGGCGCCTGGTGGTGCAACCTTGAAATACGGTGACGTTTTGATTGGCCAGGCGTTGGAGCGTGAAGCCACGGGTCAGGTGCCGCTCAAGCCGGCATCAGAGCATCGCTACATTGGGCGCTCCGTGCAGCGACCGGATATCCGGGCCAAGGTGATGGGGGAGTCCATCTTTGTTCAAGAAATGCGACTGCCGGGCATGTTGCAAGGGCAGGTGGTCCGGCCTCCCACGTATGGTGCGAAGTTGTTGAGTCTGCCAACGACCTCGGTCGAGCGCATGCCGGGCGTGGTGAAGGTGGTGCGCAACGGCAGCTTTGTAGGCGTGGTGGCCCAGCGCATCGAACAGGCGCAGGCGGCCGCGCAGGCGTTGGCACAGTCTGCCACCTGGGAGGTCCCTCGTGCCTTGCCCAAACAGTCAGAGTTGGCCACCTGGTTGCGCCAGGCACCCAGCCGATTGATTGAAACCAAGCGTCAACCGCGTCAAGGCGGTGAATCGGTCAGCCAGACATTGAAGGCCACCTATTTTCGGCCGTATCAAATGCATGCCTCCATTGGCACCTCAGCGGCCATTGCCACCTGGCGTGACGGTGAATTGCTGATACAAACCCACAGCCAGTCCGTGTTTGAAACGCGGCAGGCCATTGCGGGCATGCTGCGTTTGCCCTTGGAAAAAATTCGATTGCAGCACGTGCAGGGCTCAGGGTGTTACGGTCACAACATGGCGGATGATGCGGCGGCAGACGCTGCCTTGTTGGCCATGGCTGTGCCAGGCCAGCCCGTGAAGCTGCAATACACTCGTGAGCAAGAACACCGTTGGGAGCCTTATGGCTCGGCCATGCTGATTGATATCCAGGCAGGATTGGATCCCCAGGGCAACGTGCTGGATTGGGATTTGCAAATCCGCTCCACACCGCATGGCACCCGGCCGCAAGGGATGCCTGGCAATTTGCAGTCGGCCCTTTACCTGGCGCAGCCTTTTCAGCAACCTGTGCCAGACAACGCGGGTGGACCCAATTACGCGGCAGATCGTAACGGGATCGCCCTGTACGATTTTCCGGGGCACCAGGTGCTGACCCATTTCATTACACACATGCCGCTTCGGGTGTCTTCGCACCGTGGCTTGGGGGCGTATGCCAATGTGTTTGCCATCGAGTCTTTCATGGACGAGTTGGCACACGCGGCCCATGTGGATCCGTTGACGTATCGCCTGAAGTTTTTGAAAGATCCACGCGGCCGCGATGCGCTGACGCAAGCCGCCAGTGCGTTCGGATGGGATCGCTGGCAGCGCCGTCCTGGCTATGGAAGGGGCCTGGCGTTTGCGCGCTATAAAAATATCGCCGGTTATTGTGCGGTGGCGCTGGAAGTGGAAGTGAACCCTTCCAGTGGGCACGTGCGGGTGGTGCGTGCGGTGGCCAGCGCCGACAGTGGCCACCTGGTCAATCCGGACGGGGTGTCCAACCAAATTGAAGGCGGTTTGATTCAATCGCTCAGCTGGACCCTGAAAGAGCAAGTGCACTTTGATGAAACACAAGTGCTGTCCAGCGACTGGGCCAGCTACCCCATTCTGGGCTTCAGTGAGGCACCTCCTATCGAGGTGGTGCTGATCAACCGTCCTGGCGCGCCCTTCCTGGGCACGGGAGAGGCCTCGCAAGGACCCACAGGTGCTGCCTTGGCCAACGCCATCTTTGACGCCACAGGCGTTCGCTATCGTGAGTTGCCATTGACGCCGCAACGCATATTGGACGGCTTGAAGAATAAACGTTCATGAGGATCAGGCCGTCCAATCGGCCTGATCCTCATGAAGTGGGAAGCTCTGGTGCCAGATTTATCCCCCCATGGGGTTAGGTTGATGTGGCGATCAACTCATACGAGTGATGACGATGAAAAACGCGGTGAAGATGTTTTGCGCTGCGGCGCTGATCCTGAGCGTTCATGCGGTTGTTGGTGCGGATTTCCCCAGTAAGCCAGTGAAGATCTTGGTGTCTGCTGCACCAGGCAGTTCACCCGACCTGACTGCCCGTGTCATCGCTCAGCAACTGTCCGCGCTATGGAAGCAGCCGGTGGTTGTCGAAGATGTGCCAGGCGCTGGAGGCAATCTGGCGGCCGAGAAAGTGGTTAAGTCGCCGCCGGACGGTTACACCGTGCTGTTTTCTTCGGCGGCGGTCTTGTACTTCAACAAAGCCCTGTACCCTAAGCTGTCCTACGACCTGGACAAGGACTTGGTGGCGGTGACACGTGTGTCCAAAACGCCGAACCTGCTGGTGGTGCCCATCAACTCGCCCTACAAATCCATCCAGGACCTGGTTCAGTCCGCGAAAACCCAGCCAGGTGAAATTCGATTTGGTTCAGGCGGCAGCGGATCGTCCATGCACGTCATTGCGGAAGTGCTGTCTCAAAAAGCGAATGTGAAGTTCGAACATATTCCGTACAAGTCCAGCACGCAAATGGTGCAAGAACTGTTGGCAGGGCAAATCGACTTCACTTTTCAAAACATTGCGGTGGTCATGCCGTTTGTGAAAGCCGGAAAATTGCGTGCATTGGCCGTGACGTCCGACAAGCGTTTTTTTCTGGATCCCAGCATTCCCACGGTGAAGGAGGCAGGTTGGCCCATTGTGTGGGAAGGTGGTTCAGGTCTTTTGGTGCCCACGGGAACCCCAATGGCGGTGGTCAACAAAATCGCGCAGGACGTGGAAATGACACTGGGTAAACAGGAAGTGAAAACTGCCCTGCAGCAAAACGGCGTGGAAGCTGCGCCGCTCAAAACGATCGAGTTCGCACAATCGGTGCGTGAGATCAGTTTGCAATGGGCCAGTGTGATTCGAAGCTCGGGCGCCAAGGTCGACTAAACATGAACTTCTCCACACTCATCAAGGCCCGCAAAAGCATTCGTGGCTTTCTGCCTCAACCCGTCTCACGGGAGTTGATAGACGAAATCATCGAGGTGGCCAAGTGGGCACCCTCGTCGATGAACACCCAACCCTGGTATGTTCATGTCGTGACCGGAGAACCTCTGGAACTCATCCGGCAAGGCAATACCGAGAACATGATGAAAGGAGTTCCGCATCAGCGAGACTTCCCGATGAAAGAAGAATACGAGGGCGAGCACCGCAAGCGGCAAGTGGCCATTGCCGTTCAATTGTTCGAGGCCATGAATATCGCGCGGGACGACAAGGTGCGACGCACCGATTGGGTGATGCGTGGTTTTCGGCAATTTGATGCCCCTGTCTCATTGGTTCTGACCTATGACAAAAAGCTCGAACCAGCGGCGATCAGCCAATTTGATCTGGGGGCTTTCGCTCACGCCATTGTGCTGGCTGCCTGGGAGCGTGGCTTGGGATGTGTCATCAATGGCCAAGGCATCATGCAGTCCAGTGTGGTGCGCCAGCACGCAGGCATTCCCGATGATCAGAACATCATGATTTGCATTGCCATGGGTTACCCGGATGAGTCGTTTGTTGCCAACCATGTGAAGTCGGTGCGCGAGGATAACCACCAATTTGTGCGATACGTAGGCTTCTAGTGTCTCCTCTGGGCTGACAGCGGCGGCGCGTTAACGACCAAGGCGGGTGCCATCTCGGCATAGCCGTTGGTATTGCTGGCTTGTTGTTGGGCACTCAGCAAAAAATGAACGCCAACATGGCGCAGATCATTCACCCTGCCTCAACGTCCCGAGAGAAACTTCAATACGGCCTGATTGAACATGGTGGGGTTCTCGCGGTTCATGGAATGTGCTGCATCAGGTATCGTGACCGCTTGACCAATGGTGGAGTTGCATTGTCGTGCAGCCAACCCCATGGCCGGGTAGCGGCCCGGGCTGCGTTCGCCGTGAATCAATTGCACTGGAAAGTTCCATCTCGCAATGTCCTCACAACGGGTGGATGGACGCGGACCGCTGTCACCGATGGCGGTGCCCAGGTTGTCCATGAAAGCGGCACGCTGCTCGGGGGTCCGTCGCTTCCAGGTGCCGGGAACCCCTAACGCATCGGTAAATTCCTCGGCGCCTTTTTCAGGTTCACCGCGGTTGATGGCTTCGATCAAGTTTTTGCGCAGGTTACGAGATTGCGCCAGCAAGCGTTGACTGTCAGGGGATTCAGGGAGCAGGTTCTCCATGCCGCTGGGGTCAGCCAGTACCAAGGTTCGGATCACTTCAGGGTGATGTGTGGCCACCTTTAAGGCAACAGCGCCACCACGCGAGTGGCCGACCAGGTGCACCTTGCCGAGATCAAGGGCTTTGATAAAGTCCGCCACCGCTTTTGCATGTTCAATCACGCCAAACCGGTCGCCACTCCCATTCCATTTTTCCGGATAGTAGCGCGGCAGGCTGAGACTGAATACCCTGTAAT
>VEQI01000264.1 GCA_018883305.1 Limnohabitans sp.
CGCTGGAGCTGATGTGCAAGCGCCTCAACAGCCGCGTGGCCTTTGGCAAGCCGATCTCATCTCAAGGTGTGTGGCATGAACGCATTGCCGAGTCGCGCATCCTGATCGAACAGGCCCGACTGATGACCCTCAAGGCCGCCTACATGATGGACACCGTGGGCAACAAGATTGCCAAGGCGGAGATTGCCATGATCAAGGTCATCGCCCCCAACATGGCGCTCAAGGTCATGGACTGGGCCATACAGGCTCACGGCGCCGGTGGCGTGAGCGGCGACTTCCCCCTGGCCTATGCCTATGTCCATCAGCGTACGCTGCGCTTTGCCGATGGTCCGGACGAGGTGCACCGCAATGCCATCGCCAAACTGGAGCTGGCGCGTCATATTGCCCTGGCCCCCAAAGACATCGATATGCCCATCACCCGCGGTTACTGAAAGGATTCATCATGATCGATGTTTATAGCTGGCCCACACCCAACGGGCACAAAGTGCACATCATGTTGGAGGAATGCGGCCTGCGCCTGAACCGTGACTGGCGCGCCATCCCCATCAACATTGGTCAGGGCGATCAATTCCAACCCGACTTTCTGCGCATCAGCCCCAATAATAAAATTCCGGCGTTGGTGGACCCCCACGGCCCGGACGGCAAGCCCATCAACGTCTTCGAGTCTGGCGCCATTCTGGTCTACCTGGCCTCCAAAACCGGCAAGTTCCTGCCCCGCAGCGACCGCGCCAAGTTTGAAGTGCTGCAATGGCTGATGTTCCAGATGGGCGGTGTAGGTCCCATGCTGGGTCAGAACCACCATTTCCGGTTGTATGCCCCAGAAAAAATTGAATATGCCATCAACCGTTACACCAACGAGGCCAAGCGCATTTATGGTGTGATGGACAAGCAACTGGCCAGTCACAAGTTCATCGCCGGCAAGACCTACTCCATTGCAGATATCGCCATCTTCCCGTGGCTGCGCAACTGGCAGAACCAGGGCATCGACTTTGCCGAATACCCGCACTTGAAAGCCTGGTTTGACCTCATTGCCGCACGTCCGGCTGTGCAACGCGGTGTGCAGGTGCTGGCCGACTTGCGCAAGCCCCTCACCGATAACAAGGCGCGCGACATCCTGTTTGGCCAGCAGCAATTTCAACGTCGCTGACACACACAGACCAGGGACTCACAGAGCCTCAAGGTGGGAAATCACTGAGCAAGTATTGCCGTCCACAGCGTGAACTGTTGTTCAGCGCCACCAACAAATCACACCCTGCGTCATACACGCGCAGGCTGTTGTCCACCAGTCGCATCGCCACGGGCCAGTCGGTCAGCGAATGTGAGGCTGGTGGTGTCAAGACGGAATAGCTAATCGTGCTGCTGACACCGGGCAAGGGAATCCGGTTGAATCCGCCAAAGGCCTGCGTGGCACCGTTTCGGATATAGATGTAGCCGTAGCTGCCCGACTCCAGATAGTCGTAACGGTTGTTACCCGTATCCACCGTCAGCAGATAGTCTCGAACCTTGGTGACGTCCGTGGTGTCAAAGTAGCCGCTACTGCCATAGTTGCCGTTGTTCAAAAACCATTTGAACGAGAAGCCTAAGCTCCCATCACCGCCGACCAACAGGTCATATCGTCGGTTCGCTCGTGGTACCAGAAAAACGTTCCGTACATTGCTCGGCGGTCTGGCCACCGCAGACTGTGGCACACGGCCGGTGTTGTCAGCGGGCAATGACAAGGTGTAAACACCATTGCAGGCCGTGGCCATCATGACCTGCAAGGCACCGTTGTGCGTGGTCACCACGTCCTTGCACGCGTTGGTGTCTCCGTCAATGTCTGCCAAAGCCACGCTGGTGGCATTGAGTTGTACCGTGGTGGTGGTCTTCTGGTATTTGCCGTCTGTCTGGCTCAAATACAGCACTTGCGGGACCGAGCCACCTGCGTTACCCGAACAGGCCACATACACGTCTGGCCGCCCATCACTGTTCAAGTCCGCCACGGCTGCCTGCTCGGGCCGCACACAGGCCACCCGATCGGTGCTGTTGCGGAACAAGCTGTCACTCAGATCGGTCCAGTTGCCTGCTGAGCCGTACCCCACCATGTAGGCACGCGCCTGGCTTGTTCCATCTGAGGCGATGACAAAGGCCGAGTAGCTGCCGTTGCGTTGAAAATCCGCCACAGCCAGACTGGCAGGCACGGAGTCCATCCCCAGCGTCAAGCCGCTGGCCAATGCTGCCACTGCACTGAGTTTGGGCAATTGGGTCAATGCCACTGGCAGGGCTGCCATCTTGTTTTCATAAGAGCTGGGCAAGACGGACAATGGCGTGGCCGCAGGGGTGGAATTGTTGCCCGCACTCCCGCCACCACCGCCTCCGCAGGCGTGGAGCAACACTACTGCACACAACATGCTCAATTGCCGGGCCCAGGATTTGCTCATCTGAATAAAGTCGGCTGCATGCCGCCGTTCTGAAGTCTTCTCACAATTCTTGTACGATAGACGCACATCATGACTCATCCGAACCGGTTTTTCCAAGTCCTGTGCATGCTGGCGTCCCTGTTGGCATTGTCGCTTGCGCCTGTGACTGGCACTTTGGCCCAGGACAAACCCGAGCCACGCTACAAACCTTACCCCACCAAAAAGCGGGCTGAAGCCACTGAATCGGCCAATCAGGAAGACACCGCCAAAAGTTCCTCCTCCACCGCGTCCAGTCCCAGCACCACGTCTGGCCCCTTTGGTGTGACGCCGACCAGGTCACTGCAAAGCCGTCCGCCCACCTCGGGCAATGAGCCCATGATGCGGCTTGACAGCCAGAACAAACCGCTCACCGAGCCTGTGCATGAAACCGATCGGCTGGTCTACTATGAATGCCGAGGCACTGTCGCCCCCTGGTTTGCCGAACTGCTGGTGGCCGAGACCAACTACTTCAATGAACTTGTGGGACTGCCATTTGTGGATGGCTCAGCCTGTGTGGTGAGCCTGGGGACCAAGAAAAGCCTCTCCACTGGTCGCCTCAGCGTGCATTTGTACAACAGCGTGCGCGCCATGAATGACTGCGTGCGGGATGATCGCTGTACTGTATTTCGGTCCATCAGCCTGATGCCCAAGCCTGAAGGGGTGTATCGCTCCTATTTCTTGTCCGATCTCAGCCGCAAGCTGATTGCACAGCATTGCGTGACGCCCAAGGGCAAGTGGCATCGAGACACCACGTGCTACAACCTGGAGTGAAACCTCCAGACAACGTTTGCTTTCAGGGAGGTCATCCCTGAGATGGCCCGTGGCACTCAAGCGTGAGCTGTTCGCGCCGAAGCACAGAGGTCACAGGTTTTTCACCTGTTCATGCAAAAAGTAATGCCAATGTATTGGTTTCGACATCTTCTTCTCATCGCCCTCAGCGTGCTGACGGTGTCATTGGCGCACGCCTCTTCCGATCCAGACGCCGCTGCAGGCCCGAAGCCGGGGCGCACCTTTGAAGGCATCGAGCCCTTGTTTTATTTGGATTCCAAGCGACGTCCTTATATCGAGCCCTTCCACAAAACCGACAGCGATGAGTTTTTCATTTGTCGCGGCACCATCGGTGACTGGTATCGGCAACTGAATGTGCGCGATTTCAACAAGCTTGCCGCGCGAGACGGTCTGGCCGAGGTGACGGGGTCCACCTGTGCGCTGCAACTCATCAAGACACACACGGGCAAGAAATTGCCCATCGTGTCCATCCAGATGTTTGTGTCTTCCGACGCCATGCGCAACTGCGTGCTCTCAGACACCTGCCCGCAATCCCGCCAGATCATTGTCTACTTGCGACAACGCACGCTCTACCGGACGTTCATCCTCACAGATCTGAAAAAACGTGTGCAACGCCAGTACTGCCTGGACAACCAGAGCGAAATCATTGCCGAGACGTCATGCTGGAAACACTTTGAAGAAACTGGCGACGAGAAGTCGCATTGATCGTCACTCGGCCTGAAGACGTTCGCGAATCAGCATGCGGGCTTGAATCAGTCCTTTGTCATGGGCCGTGGCAAAGGGTTTGAAATCCGGTGTGCGGTCCAGCATGCGTTGCTGGGCTTCGATCATGGCCCGGTCTTCGTCAAAGGCGGTCACCACATCCTGGAAGATGGCCTCGGTCATGGCGTCATTGTCCAGCGCAAAGCTGCGTGCCTGACAAAAGAAGTAGTGTGAAGTCCCAAGTGTCTCGGGTGTCTGCACGGAGGTGTGTCTGAAGCGCAGCGCACGCGGATCCATGCGGCCCTCGGGTGCCCCCGTTCCCGTGGGTGCCGAACCCGCATCCATGCGCATGAACGCCGGTGCGTGCCACTGATAGATTTGCCAACGGTCCACCGGCCCCTGATAGGTGCTCACACGCTGGTGGTTGGGTGACATGGTGGAGTTGATGTACCAACGGGTGATCTTCAAACCGTGGTCGTGCCGCTCCACGTTGGCCTGCGTATCCGCGTTGGCCGGTGTCCCCAGCGTGGTGGGATGCACATACGACAGATGGGAAAAATCCAGCAGGTTGTCCACAATCAGTTGATAGTTCGCCTGGTAATGGATGTACCCCGGCTTCATGCGCCACTCGGGACTGTCGTGCCAGAAGAAATCCAGAATGTCATCGGGATTGGCCTCAGCAGGGTCACCCATCCAGATCCAGATAAAGCGGTTGCGCTCCACCACGGAATAACTTTTGACGCGTGCTTTCTCGGGAATCACGGACTGACCAGGGATCTCCACGCATGTGCCCTGGGCATCGAACTTCATCCCATGATAGAGACAGCGCACGCAATCACCCTCCTTGCGGCCGATGGACAACGGTGCAGCACGGTGACAACAGCGGTCCTCCAGCGCCACCACCTGACCGCGCAGGTCACGGTAGAACACGACAGGCTCACCCAGGAGGGTGCGAGCCAGCATGCCGTCTTGAGTCACCTCATGATCCCAGGCGGCCACATACCAGGCGCGACGGATGAAGCGCGTGGACAGATAAGGCTC
>VEQI01000010.1 GCA_018883305.1 Limnohabitans sp.
ACATCAAGCCCGATGTCATGCCCCTGGCCAAAGGCCTGGGCTCGGGCGTACCCATCGGTGCCGTGGTGGCCGGCCCGCGTGCGGCCAACATTTTCCAACCCGGCAGCCATGGGACGACGTTTGGCGGCAACCCGCTGGCATGCCGTGCTGGGGTCGAAACCATTCGCATCATGGAAGAGGATGCTCTGCTTGAAAATGCATCGCGCGTGGGCGCACATCTGAAAGCGCGCTTGCAAGAAACCCTGGGCAGCGTCAAGGGCGTCAAAGAAATACGCGGCTATGGCCTGATGATCGGCATCGAGCTGGATCGCCCCTGTGGCGCCATCATGCAGCAAGCGCTGGATGCGGGCCTGCTGCTCAGCGTCACCGCCGACAGCGTCATTCGCCTGGTACCCCCGCTCATCATCACCCCTGCCGAAGCCGATGAAATCGTGTCCATCCTCGCTCCCATCGTGATGCAGTTTCTGAGTCAGCCATGAAACACTATCTGCGATTCACTGATCTGGACGCCGCTGACTACGGCTATCTGTTCCAGCGCACGGCGCTGATCAAGGGCAAGTTCAAGGCCTACGAAAAGCACCAGCCACTGTCAGACCGCACCCTGGCCATGATCTTTGAAAAAGCCTCTACGCGCACGCGTGTGAGCTTTGAGGCCGGCATGTACCAGTTGGGCGGTTCGGTGGTGCACCTCACCACGGGCGATAGCCAACTGGGCCGCGCCGAGCCCATCGAAGACAGCGCCAAGGTCATCAGCCGCATGGTGGACCTGGTCATGATACGCACCTATGGACAAGACAAGATCGAGCGCTTTGCACAACACTCCCGCGTCCCCGTCATCAACGGACTGACCAACGAGTTCCATCCGTGTCAGATCCTGGCCGATCTGTTCACCTTCATCGAGCATCGTGGTGATGTGAAAGACCCGCTCGCTTGCCTGCGTGGCAAGGTGGTGGCCTGGGTGGGTGACGGCAACAACATGGCCAACACCTGGTTGCAGGCGGCCGAGCTGCTGGGCTTCAAGGTCCATGTCAGCACGCCCAGCGGCTATGAGGTCAACCAATCGGTGGCCGAACTGCGCTCCAACGAGTGTTATCGGGTGTTCAACAACCCCCTGGAGGCTTGCCAGGGCTCCGATCTGGTGACCACGGATGTGTGGACCAGCATGGGCTATGAGGCCGAGAATGAAGCCCGCCTCAAGGCCTTTGCCGACTGGCGCGTGAGCGCCGAGATGATGGCTCAGGCCAAACCCGATGCACTGTTCATGCATTGCCTGCCCGCCCACCGCGGTGAAGAAGTCGATGCCGATGTCATCGATGGCCCTCAGTCCGTGGTGTGGGACGAGGCCGAGAACCGCCTGCATGTGCAAAAGGCGTTGATGGAGTACCTGCTGCTGGGCCGTCAGTGATGTCGGCTTGCCAGAGCTGCGGCGCTTGCTGCGCCTCGTTCCGGGTCGATTTTTCGAGCTTCGAGCTGGATGAGTCGGGGGGATATGTGCCCAGTGGCCTGGCCGTGCAAGTCAATGACACACTCTCTCGGATGCGTGGCACGGATCATGTGCCTGTTCGTTGCGCCGCCCTCACCGGTCACGTGGGCCAGCAAGTGGCATGTGGCATTTATGAATGGCGACCGAGTCCCTGTCACGAATTCACAGAAGGCAGCGATGCCTGTCTGCGGGCACGGCTCAGACATGGATTGCCCCCACTGAGCTGAGAACCGGCCTGGACCGTCATCCGATGGATGAGATCGGCATGGCACGGTACTTGCGCCATGTCGTGGCCATGTCAACTTCCACCAAGCGCTCGCCCAGAACCACCGAACCCTTGCGTATCGTCGTTGTGGCGCCTGATTTGGAGATGCCAGATCCACCAGCACCAGAAGACTTGCAACTGGCTCAACGCTCGCGTGCCTTGCGCATTGGTCTACTCGAAGGCGGGTTCAACTTGGTCGCCACCCTGCCTGCGGATGTGTTTCTGGCCGAACGCATCGAACAACTGCATCCGGACCTGGTGATTGTGGATGCCGAGTCCGACGCTCGCGATGCTTTGGAACACGTGGTGATGTCCACCCGGGAGACTCGTCGTCCCATCGTGCTCTTCACAGACGACGATGACACGTCTCATGTGCCAGACGCCGTTGCCGTTGGTGTGTCGGCCTACATCGTCAATGGCTTGGCAAGTCAGCGCATCCGTCCCATTCTGGAAGTGGCCATGGCTCGCTTTGCATACGAAGAGCGCTTGCGAGTGGAGCGGGATGATGCGCGACTGGCACTGCAAGAGCGCAGTGCAGTAGATCGCGCCAAAGCGCTGCTGATGTCCAGGCAGCAGCTGAGCGAGCCTGAAGCCTATCGCAAGCTTCGTGAGGTTGCGATGAACAAAGGCTTGCGCATTGGCGAGGTGGCCCGTCGCATGCTGGATCTTGCAGACTTGCTGAGTTGACCTCTGGCGGGGCAATGCCGCGCAGATTTGGTGCGCTCGCCCGATCCATGCGCCACATTGGGGCAAATCAACCGGCCGACACATGACCTGAACATGGCACAGGCATTGCTGTATAGAGATTGAACCAACGAAGGTTCCCGGACAAAGGCGTCCATGCACCGCGCAATACCCAGCAGCGGTGCATGGACGCCTTTGTGCTTTGTGAGATCGAAATTGCTGGAAGGATCTTTGCCATGACCCACTCACTGGATAAACCCATGACACGACGCCATGTTTTGAATACCGCGGCGGCCACCGCACTCACCATTGATCCGGCACTGCGCGCCGTGGTGTATGCACAGGGTTCAGATAAGCCCGAGAAGGAAGAGGTTCGTGTGGGCTTCATTCCGCTGACCGACTGTGCCAGCATCGTCATGGCATCGGTGCTGGGCATCGACAAAAAATACGGCGTCAAGATCACCCCCACCAAGGAGGCCAGCTGGGCCGGTGTAAGAGACAAGCTGGTCAACGGCGAACTGGACATGGCCCATGTGCTGTACGGCTTGGTCTATGGTGTGCATCTGGGTATGGCTGGCCCGAAAAAAGACATGGCCGTTCTGATGAACCTCAATCACAACGGCCAGGCGATCACCCTCTCGAAAAAACTGGCCGAGAAAGGCGCGGTCGATGTGCAGGGGCTGGCCAAGCTGATGGCGACCGACAAGCGTGAGTACACCTTCGCACAGACATTCCCGACGGGCACGCACGCCATGTGGCTCTACTACTGGCTGGCCAGCGCAGGCATTCACCCCTTCAAGGATGCCAAGGTCATCACCGTGCCACCACCCCAAATGGTGGCCAACATGCGTGTAGGCAACATGGATGGGTATTGTGTAGGTGAGCCCTGGGGACACCGTGCAATCGCCGATGGCATCGGTATCACTGCAAGCACCACACAAGAAATCTGGACCGACCACCCGGAGAAAGTACTGGGTACCACGAGCGATTTCGTCAAAAAATATCCCAACACCGCACGAGCCGTCACCGCGGCCATTCTGGAGGCCGGCAAATGGATTGACGCTGGCTTGTCCAACAAGATGAAGATGGCTGAAACCATTGCCGACAAAGCCTACGTCAACACGAGTGTGGACGTCATCAATCAACGCATTTTGGGGCGTTACCAGAATGGCTTGGGCAAGACCTGGGACGACCCCAATCACATGAAGTTCTACAACGATGGCTTGGTGAACTACCCCTATCTCTCGGATGGCATGTGGTTTCTCACCCAGCACAAGCGCTGGGGTTTGATCAAGGAGCATCCGGACTACCTCAAGGTCGCCAAGGAGGTCAACCAGATCGACCTGTACAAGCAGGCCGCGGCCGCCAGCAAAACGCCCTTGCCCAAGCAAGAGATGCGCAGCAGCAAATTGATGGATGGCGTGGTGTGGGACGGCAAGGATCCTCGCAAATATGCCGACAGCTTCAAACTTCACGCCTGAGGTCGAGCATGGTCAATTCACTGATGCTGCGATGGAGACATTTCATGTCCCTGTTACTGCCCCCAGTCGCAGGCTTTGCGCTGTTGCTGCTGATCTGGTCCCTGGTGGCCATGACCAACAGTAACGGGCTGCCCACACCGCGGGAAACCTGGCAACAGGCCTTGACCGTCTTTAGCGATCCGTTTTACAGCAACGGCCCCAACGATCAGGGGGTGGGGTGGAACGTGCTGAGTTCGCTCAAACGAGTCGCTCTGGGCTTCGGGCTGGCAGCGCTGGTGGGAATACCACTGGGATTCATCATCGGGCGCTTCGATTTTCTGTCTCGCATGATCAACCCCATCATCAGCCTGCTGCGTCCCGTGTCTCCTCTGGCCTGGTTGCCCATCGGGTTGCTGGTATTCAAGGGCGCCAACCCGGCGGCCATTTGGACCATTTTCATCTGCTCCATCTGGCCCATGGTGATCAACACCGCAGTGGGCGTACAGCGTGTGCCGCAGGACTACATGAACGTGGCCCGGGTGCTCGATCTGTCCGAATGGAAGATTTTCACCAAGATCCTCTTTCCTTCGGTGTTGCCTTACATGCTCACCGGTGTACGACTGGCGGTGGGAACCGCCTGGCTGGTGATCGTGGCCGCCGAAATGCTGACAGGTGGGGTGGGCATCGGCTTTTGGGTCTGGGACGAATGGAACAACCTGAATGTGCGCAACATCATCATCGCCATCTTTGTGATTGGCATCGTGGGCCTGTTGCTGGAACACGCGTTGATCCGGCTCGCTACCGCTTTCACTTTTGAAGAGGTGCGTACATGAATACCCCAAGCAAATACTTGCAGATTGATCGTGTCGCGCAAACCTTTCGTACTGCCAAGGGCGACTTCCCGGCGCTGCGCGACATCCATCTGAATGTCGCCAAAGGTGAGTTTGTGGCACTCATCGGCCACTCGGGCTGTGGCAAATCCACCCTGCTCAATCTCATTGCCGGACTCACCCGTCCGAGCGAGGGGACCTTGTTGTGCGCCAACAAGGAAATTGTCGGCCCGGGCCCAGAGCGTGCAATGGTTTTTCAAAACCACTCTTTACTCCCCTGGCTCACTTGCTATGACAACGTGTACCTGGGCGTCGAGCGTGTCTTTGGCAACCACGCCCGTGTGGATGGTCGAGACAAGGAATCCAAAGCTCAGTTGAAAGAGCGCACTGACGCTGCACTGGCGCTGGTTGGGCTGACGCACGCCAGTCACAAGCGACCGGGTGAAATTTCGGGTGGCATGAAACAACGCGTGGGCATTGCCCGGGCGCTGGCGATGGAGCCACAAGTGCTGCTCATGGACGAGCCGTTCGGCGCGCTGGATGCGCTCACGCGTGCCAAATTACAGGACGAATTGCTGGCCATCGTCGCCACCACCCACAGCACAGTTGTGATGGTCACACACGATGTGGATGAAGCCGTGCTGTTGTCCGACAAGATCGTGATGATGACCAATGGCCCTGCCGCAACGATTGGCGAAGTGCTGCAAGTCGATCTGCCACGCCCACGCTCTCGCGTCGAACTGGCCGACGATCCGCAGTACCAGTCCTATCGCAAAGCCGTGATTGATTTTCTCTACACACGGCAAGCACACATCGAGAAAACCTGAGAAGCTGCACATGAAACGACTTCAACTTGTGATGGTGGGTAACGGCATGGCTGGTGTGCGAACGCTGGAGGAGTTGCTCAAACTCAACCGCGAGCTCTACGACATCACCGTGTTCGGTGCTGAGCCGCATCCCAACTACAACCGCATTCTGCTCTCACCGGTGCTGGCTGGCGAGCAGCACTTCGAAGACATCATTCTCAATCCGATGTCATGGTACGAAGAGAACCGTATCACCCTGCATGCCGGCTGGACCGTCACTGCAGTGGATCGTGTCAAGCGCATGGTGCATGCGGTCAGCGCCCAGGGCGAGAAGAAGTCCGTGCCCTACGATCGACTGGTGCTGGCCACCGGCTCCACACCCTTCATGCTGCCCATTCCCGGACGCGACCTGGACGGCGTCCTGGCCTATCGGGATATGGCTGACACACAGGCCATGATGGACGCTGCACGCCAATATAAACAGGCTGTCGTGATCGGGGGCGGGTTGCTGGGACTGGAAGCCGCCAACGGTCTGATGAAACGAGGAATGGACGTCACAGTCGTGCATGTGAGCGAGTGGCTCATGGAGCGACAACTCGATCGCACTGCTGGCGAGTTGCTGGCACAGTCGCTCAGCGCTCGGGGATTGAAGTTCCGGCTAAATGCACACACCCAGGCCTTAGAAGCCGATGCCAACGGTCGAGTCGCTACGGTCATTCTGAAGGATGGCAGCCGTCTGCCGGCCCAGCTGGTCGTCATGGCTGTGGGAATACGACCGCAAACCGCCTTGGCGGAACACATGCGGCTTCACTGCGACCGTGGCATTGTGGTCACCGACACATTGCAGACGATCACGGATCCACGAATCTATGCCGTCGGCGAATGTGCCAACCACCGTGGGATTGCTTATGGCCTGGTCGCGCCCCTCTTTGAGCAAGGCAAGGTCCTGGCCAATCACCTGGCTGAACTGGGCATCAGTCGCTACCTGGGATCCCTGACCTCCACCAAGCTGAAAGTCACCGGCATTGACCTGTTTTCAGCGGGCGACTTCATGGGCAGTGATGACGGCAGTACCGAGGAGATCGTGCTGTCAGACACGCACGAAGGGGTTTATAAAAAACTCGTGCTACGAGACAACCAGCTCATCGGTGCGTGTCTCTATGGCGAAACGGTGGACGGTAGCTGGTATTTCAAGCTGCTGCGCGAGGGGCGAAATGTTGCAGACATCCGTGACAAACTCATGTTTGGCGAATCCAACATTGGTGATTCGGGACATCAGGGCCACAGCCAGGCTGCCGCGATGCAAAACAGCGATGAAGTCTGCGGTTGCAATGGGGTGACCAAAGGCACGATCTGCCAGGCGATTCAAGAGAAGGGATTGTTCACCCTCGACGAGGTCCGCAAACACACCAAAGCCAGCGCCTCCTGCGGATCCTGCACCGGACTGGTCGAGCAGCTGTTGATGTTCACTGTTGGGGGAGACTACTCTGCCACGCCCAAACTCAAGCCCCTGTGCACCTGCACGGAACATGGTCATCAGGCAGTGCGCGAGGCCATTCGAGATCATCACCTCGTCACCATTGCGCAAGTGATGTCATTCATGGAGTGGCGTACACCCAACGGGTGTGCCACTTGCCGACCAGCCCTCAACTACTACCTCATCAGCACTTGGCCGAAAGAAGCCCGCGATGACCCGCAGAGCCGATTGATCAACGAACGCAGCCACGCCAACATCCAGAAGGACGGTACCTATTCGGTCGTTCCCAGGATGTGGGGTGGGGAAACCAGTGCTGCCGAATTGCGGCGCATTGCTGATGTGGTGGACAAATATCAGATCCCCACCGTGAAGGTCACCGGCGGACAGCGCATTGATTTGCTGGGCGTCAAGAAGGAAGATCTCATCGCGGTCTGGCGTGATCTTGACATGCCCAGCGGACATGCGTATGCCAAAGCCTTGCGCACGGTCAAAACCTGCGTGGGCAGCGAGTGGTGTCGCATGGGCACGCAAGACAGCACGTCGATGGGCAAGTCGCTGGAACGCGCCATGTGGCGCATGTATGCCCCGCACAAGGTGAAGTTTGCGGTCTCTGGCTGTCCTCGCAACTGTGCGGAATCAGGCATCAAGGATGTTGGGATCATCGGGGTGGACAGCGGGTGGGAGATGTACATCGCGGGCAACGGTGGCATCAAGACCGAAGTGGCCCATTTTTTCACCAAACTCAAAACCGCCGAGGAAGTTCTGGAGTACACCGGTGCTTTCATGCAGTTGTACCGCGAGGAAGGTTGGTACCTTGAGCGGACGGTTCACTATGTCAATCGCGTGGGACTTGACCATGTGAAGCAACGCATTCTGGAGGACGCAGCGGGACGCCAGTCTTTGTGGGCGCGCTTGCAAGATGCTTTGCAAGATGAACCCGACCCTTGGGTGGACCTGATCAAGGCACAAGT
Organism: Limnohabitans sp.; assembly: GCA_018883305.1. Classification (GTDB taxonomy): domain Bacteria; phylum Pseudomonadota; class Gammaproteobacteria; order Burkholderiales; family Burkholderiaceae_C; genus Limnohabitans. Next base: position 7,977 of record VEQI01000010.1, read on the forward strand.
TGACACACGCCAGTTTGTCCCCCTGACGATTTGACCATCACACCTTGATCTCTCAAAACCTTGACGCTTTGGACACACCATGAAATTCAATGAATGGATTCCTGTTTGCAAGCTGGACGACATTCCCGTCCTGGGCGCGCGCTGCGTGCAGCGCCCCAAAGGCGCCCCGGTCGCCGTGTTTCGCAATGCGCAGCATCAGGTGTTCGCCCTGCTCGATCGTTGCCCCCACAAAGGCGGACCACTGAGTCAAGGCATCGTGTATGGCAATCATGTGGCCTGCCCGCTTCACAACTGGCAAATTGATCTCACCGATGGCTGTGCACAGGCCCCTGACGAGGGATGTAGCTCACGGTTTTCCGTGCAAATTCAAGACGATCAGGTGTTGTTGAACGCACACGAACTCCACAACCTGGCTCTGGACTGAACCGCCCCATGCCCTCGATCAAGGAAACTCGCTCCACCTGCCCTTACTGCGGCGTGGGTTGCGGCGTCATCATCCGCTCTCAAGCCGGGCGCATCCTGGATGTTCAAGGTGATCCGCATCATCCTGCCAACCAGGGTCGGCTGTGCAGCAAAGGAAGTCAGCTGCATCTGAGTGCATCGCATGAGGTGACGCAAGCCAGTCGTTTGCTGCAACCACAACGCCGCTTGCTGCGGCATGGCCGCCTCGACCCGTTGAGTTGGGACAGTGCGATGCAATGGGCCAGCCAGCGAGTGGCTGAGATTGTTCGCACGCACGGCCCTGATTCGGTGGGTTTTTATGTCTCGGGCCAATTACTGACGGAGGACTACTATGTCTTCAACAAGTTGGTCAAAGGTGTGCTGGGCACCAACAACATTGACACCAACTCACGTCTTTGCATGAGCAGTGCGGTGGCTGCGTACAAACTCACGCTGGGGGCAGATGCGCCACCCGCCTGTTATGACGACCTGGAACATGCAGGCTGCGTGTTCATCGCCGGCAGCAACGCTGCCTGGGCACACCCAGTCTTGTTTCGGCGTCTGGAAGAAAGCCGAGCACGTCACCCATCCATGAAGCTGATCGTGGTTGATCCACGTCGCACAGACACTGCGAGCTGTGCCGACCTGCACTTGGCGATTCGCCCGGGTACCGATGTCATGCTGTTCCACGGCATGCTGCACATCATGTTGCGAGAGGGCTGGACCGCGCCAGAATTTATCGCGCGTCACACGGATGACTTCTCGGCCCTGCAACGCCTGGTTCAAGATTGTTCGCCCGAGCAGGTGCAAGCGGTCTGCGGCATTTCTTCTGATCAACTCATACAGGCCTCTCGCTGGTTTGCTTGGGGCGGGGATGGACCTCAGCCAAATCGTGGGGCCACCTTGAGCCTGTACTGTCAGGGGTTGAACCAATCCAGCCACGGCACAGCCAACAACGCCAGTCTGATCAATCTGCATTTGGCCACGGTACAGCTGGGTCGCCCAGGTGCAGGGCCCTTTTCCCTCACGGGTCAACCCAATGCCATGGGTGGACGAGAGGTGGGCGGATTGGCCAATCTCTTGAGTGCCCACCGTGACTTGGCCAATCCAGCGCATCGTGCTGAGGTGGCTCGATTGTGGGGCGTGAGCAGCGTTCCTGAACATCCGGGGAAAACCGCCGTGGAAATGTTTCAGGCAGCAGCGGATGGGGAAATCAAGGCGCTGTGGATCGCCTGCACCAACCCGGCTCAATCCATGCCAGATCAATCCACCGTGCGACGAGCACTGGAACGGGCCGAACTGGTGGTGGTTCAAGAAGCCTTTGCTGACACGGAAACCTGCAAGTATGCCGACCTGTTATTGCCCGCATCCACCTGGGGTGAAAAAGAGGGCACGGTGACCAACAGTGAGCGTCGCATCTCTCGTGTTCGCGCAGCGGTCCCGGCAGCGGGTCAGGCCCGGCATGACTGGCAGATCGTCGTGGATCTGGCTCAACGGCTGTTGGCTCAGCCCGACATTGCGCGACGTTGCCCGGGCCTGAAGATGGACTATGCAAACACCGAGTCCATCTGGCTGGAGCACCGCGAGTCCACGCGCGGTCGGGATCTGGACATCACGGGGATGAGCTACGCCCAACTCGAGACGCAGCCACAACAATGGCCCATGCCAGCCGGCCAGACAGAGGGTAAGGTGAGGTTGTATGAGGATGGCGTGTTCCCCACCCCGAACGGGCGCGCCCGCTTTGTGGCCCTGCCTTACCAACCCACGGCGGAGGTCACCGACACCCGCTGGCCATTTGCGTTGATCTCAGGTCGTCTCAGAGATCAATGGCATGGCATGACGCGCACAGGTCTGGTTCCTCAATTGTTTGGTCATGCCCCCGAGCCTCAGGTGCAACTGAATCCGGTTGACATGCAATCGCTGCAGTTGCAAGAGGGCGATCTGGTCCATATCACCAGCCGTCGCGGATCACTGGTGGTGGCGGCTAGCGGCTGCACGGACATTGCAACCGGTCAGGCATTCATGGCGATGCATTGGGGTCAGGCCTATCTGAGCGGTCGCAGCAACCGCAACATGCCACTGGCGGGTATCAACGCACTCACAACCTCTGCGTTTTGCCCCAGGTCCAAGCAACCCGAGTTGAAGCACGCCGCCGTCAAGATACTCAAGGCCGAGTTGCCCTGGCGTTTGTTGGCCCTTGGCTGGTTCCCACGTGGGCAGGCGGTCGAGTTGATGCAGTTACTTCGCCCCCAGATGGGGCGGTTCGAATTTGCCACCTGCGTGGCCTTTGCCGACCTGTCCCCGCAGGTCCATCGGCAGGGCGTACTTTTTCGTGCTGCCTGTAGCGAAGCACCACCGCTTGAATCGGTGCTGGAACTCGAAAGCCTCTTTGGCATCACGCCCCATGGGGGCTTACGATACATCGATGCACGGCCAGTCCATCTGCGAAGTCTTCGCCTGTCGCCCACCTCCGACGGATTGGACGCCACACTGGAAGCCATGATGCTGGCGGGTGACGCACGTGCTGAGGGCTGGCTCAAGGCCATGCTGGAAGGCTCTCACCCCGTTCGGGCACTTGGACGCCGGCTGCTCATGACAGGTGTGGATTCGCCGGTGTCGATGCCCTCTGGCGGTCAGGTCGTATGCAGCTGCCTGGGCGTGAAGGACCAGGCCATTCAGGATGTCCTGGTCCACACCACTGGAGGTGAAACGGCGCAGCTGGAGCGGTTGCAATCTCAGCTGAGGTGCGGCACTCAATGTGGGTCGTGCGTGCCGCAGCTTAAACGGATGATTCGACTGCGGCCTCAGGCCGAAAACAGCCACGGCTGATCCAGCAACCGCTGACCCATGATCTTCAAGCCCAGGTCACGCCCCCATCGCATCAAACCAGTGGCATGGAAGATGTCTGCGTTGCGACGGGACTGCAACTGCACGCGTGCATTGCGTGACCAGCGGGCTTCAGCAAAGCGGTGCAAGCGCTGCGGCACGGTCAACTCGGTGCGAGTCCACCACTGTGCCAGGCTGTCGGCGTCTTCGATGGCCATGCCAGCACCCTGAGCCAGATAGGGTAACATGGGATGCGCCGCATCTCCCAGCAGTGCCACTCGCCCGCGCGCCATTTGATCCGGCCCCGCCACAATGCCTCGTCCATAAAGCGGCCATACGCGCCAGTGGTCGATCATGCCGACCAGATCACGCACGAACGTACATCCACGCCGCATCGCTGATTGCAAATCGGCCGCAACCTCCTGCGGCTCACGTGTCAGATCCCATCCGGGAGCCATATGACGTTGCGGCCCCTGAGGTTGCAGCAACAGCACCACATTGAGCCATTCACCTTGACGTACCGGGTAGGTCACCAGATGCAGGTGCGGGCCCATCCACACCGTCACCACCTGGCTGCGCAGCCGCTCAGGGAGCAACACCTGAGGCACCATGGCCCGGTAGGCAAGATGTCCAGTGGCTGCTGGTTCGGGCAAGGACCAGCCGCTGGAACGCACGCGACTCCAAAGGCCATCAGCCCCAACAAGGGCGGCCGCCTGGATTTGCACCTTCGACGCCGATGGCCCGGACTGAAGTTCCAGGCTCACACCGTCCATTTGCTCATCCCAGCGCATGCAGGTGGCATGCAACTGCAATTTGGTCGTGCCACCTTGCTCAACCGCCTCGCGCAGCACGGTCTGCAAATCGGCGCGGTGAACGGTGGCGTAGGGGGCGCCGTAGCGTTGCTCAAAGGTGCGTCCCAGCGGCAAACTGGCCAACACCTGCCCGCTCAACACATCGCGCGCCTGCAAAGTCAGGGGTCGTGCGATGCGCTCCTGCAAAGCGTCTTTCAAGCCCCAGGCATAGAGACGCCGCATGACATGCGGCCCCATTTGAATGCCCGCCCCAACTTCTGTGAGCTCGGCTGCCCGTTCATAAAGTTCGCAGGCATGCCCCGCCCTGTGCATCGCCAAGGCCAGTGACAAACCGCCCATCCCGGCACCAATGATGGCCAGGCTGGTCATGACGACAGCGCTCTCAAACAACACGCCTCCAGCTGGTCGAGCCAGATCTGGCGTTGTTCATTGGATACGAAGCTGGCCTGCAGGCTGTTGCGAGCCAGCTGGTAGGCATGCCAGGCGTTGAGCTGCAAGGCATCGCAGGTCTGTTGAAAATTGTCCAGCAGGTAGCCACCAAAATAAGCCGGATCGTCAGAATGGATCGACACGCATGCCCCCAGCTCCAGCATCTGACGAAGATTGTGAGCGGTCAGTTGTCCGAAGACGCACAGTTTCACATTGGAGAGCGGGCAGACCGTCAGCGGGATCTGGTCTCGCACCAGGCGCTGCATCAGCGCGGTGTCCTGCAAAGCTTGAACGCCGTGGTCGATGCGCTCCACTTGCAACAGGTCCAAGGCCTCGTAGATATAGGACGGCGGCCCCTCCTCGCCGGCATGAGCCACCACATGCAGACCCAGGCGACGGGCACGGGCAAACACTCGCTGAAACTTGCTGGGTGGGTGCCCCAACTCGCTGGAGTCCAGTCCAACACCCATGAATCTGTCACGCCAGGGCAAGGCCTCTTCCAGTGTCTGCAAGGCCGCCTCCTCGCTCAAGTGTCGAAGGAAACACAAGATGAGCTCTGCATGAACGCCCAGCTCAGCGTGGGCTCGCTGACAGGCACGGTGCAAGCCTTCGATCACGGCGCCCATCGGGACCCCGCGTGCGGTGTGTGTTTGCGGATCGAAGAACAGTTCGGCGTGAACGACGCCGTCAGCCGCTGCCCGCTGGAAGTACGCCCAGGCCATGTCTTCAAAATCCCGCTCATGCAACAGCACACTCGCGCCTGCGTAATAGATGTCGAGAAAGCTTTGCAGATCCTTGAACGCGTAGGCTCGACGCAGGCTCTCCACATCCGGATACGTCAGCGACACACCGTTGCGCTGTGCCAACTGGAAGATCATCTCTGGCTCCAGCGAACCTTCGATATGGATGTGCAACTCGGCCTTAGGCATGCGCTTCAGGAGCGCTGGCAACGCTGATTGGGGAACGCGTTGCAGGTCAGTGAACGTGAAAGTGGAATCGGTCATGAACGCATTGAAAATGATGACACGGCAGCACAACCACGTGCCCTGCCCTGCATTATGCGTTCACCCGGTGTACGCATGGCTTGGCCATGGCACACAAGGGCGGCTCAGGCGCCCACCAGATGGCGTAGCCCTGTAGGGTCCACAACATCCAAGACACGGCCTCGGCCACGGATAAAGCCGCGCTCGCGCAGGTCACGCAGCACACGTGACAGCGTTTCAGGGGCAATCCCCAGTTGCTCGGCAATCTGACGCTTGCGTTGGGTGAATTGCACCGCCATGGACTCTCGATCAATGGGTTGGGCATGTTCCAGCAGCCACTCGGCACAACGCGCCTGAGCATCCATGGCCAAACGACTGACAGACAGTTCGGTCATCTGACGCTGCCCCAGGGCGAGGTCGTGAATGAGGTCCCGGGTAGAGACGGTCTGCTGGGCCAACCATGCCTGAAATTCGCGCAATGGCACCCGCTTGACCACCAGCGGCGTCTCAGCCACGGCGTCATAGCTCATGGGTTGATCCAGTACGGCCGCAGACAGGTCCAGCCAACCCGGCGCCACCATCTTGCTCAAACGGTGCGGCGCCTGCTCGCCCTGGAACAGGCCCAGCCCCACGCGGCCTTGCAGCAGGTAGTAGACGCATTTGGCCGTCTGACCACGTGAGAAGACCCGATGGCCCGTATCGATGGACTGCGGGTCCGCTTGCTTGAGCAGTTCGGTGAGTGACATGATGGCTGCCACTGTGCCAGCCCTGACCGCCCGGAGCCTTGTTGTACATCAAAGAATCAGCACGGCCCGGAAATCATTCACATTGGTAAATGTGGGTCCGGTCACCACCAGATCCCCCAGAGGCTCAAAAAAGCCCACGGCGTCATTGCGGTCCAGGTGGTCCGTCAGCACCCGGCCCTGTTGGCGTGCACGGGCCAGGGTGTCGGGGGCCACGCGGGCGCCGGCATTGGCTTCCACGCCATCAATGCCATCGGTGTCCGCGGCCAGGCCCCAGACGCCAGCTTGCGCCTGCAGCCCCAGCACGAGCCCCATGCAAAACTCTCCTGCACGCCCCCCACGGCCCTTGGCCGCCCCTGACTTGGGCGGCAGCACCCGCACCGTGGTCTCCCCGCCGCTGAGCAGCACGCAGGGTTTGACAAAAGGTCCAAGCCCCCTGGCGGCCGCACGCGCCAGCGCAGCTTGCACGCGCCCCACCTCTCTCGACTCGCCCTCCATCTCGTCCGAGAGGATGTAAGCCCGCAGACCAGCCTGTTCCGCCAGGTCCGCCGCTGCCTGCAGCGATTGCTGCGGTGTGGCAATCATCTCCACACGGCAGCGTGACCACAGGGGCGCGGTGGGCTTGGGCGTTTCCAGATCAGCCGACTTCAACAAAGCGCGGATGGTGTCGGGGATGGCAATCCCGTACCGGTCCAGAATGGCCAGGGCATCCGCACAGGTGGTGCTGTCGGGAACGGTGGGGCCGCTGGCGATCACGGAGGGGTCATCGCCGGGCACATCACTGATGGTCAGCGTCACCACTTGAGCCGGCGCACAGGCCGCCGCCAGCCGCCCGCCTTTGATGCGAGAGAGATGCTTGCGCACACAGTTCATCTCGTGGATGTTGGCGCCGCTCTCCAGCAAGCCACGGTTGATGGCTTGCTTGTCTGCCAGCGTCAGTCCAACGGCGGGCAGGGTCAGCAAAGCCGACCCGCCACCGGAGATCAGGCACAGCACCAGGTCGTCCTCGGTGAGTCCTTGCGTGAGTTCAAGCATGCGTTCGGCCGCCTTCAGGCCTGCGGCGTCGGGCACAGGGTGTGCAGCCTCCACGATCTCGATACGTCCGGGCAAGGCCTGTCCGCCAGGTGGCACATGGTCATAGCGCGTCACCACCAACCCGGACATGGGCTTGTCCTGGGGCCAGAGCCGATCCACGGCTTGCGCCATCGCACCACCGGCCTTGCCTGCGCCCAGCACCAGGGTGCGCCCCTTGGGGGGCGCTGGCAAAAAATCCGCCAGGGTGTGTGCGGGCATGGCTCGTTGCACTGCCGCGTCATACAGGGCCCGCAGCAAGGCCTCGGGTTGGGCCAGGTTCAACGGTGATGCGCTCATGAACGCTCCGTTCAGGCGGCCAGCGCCGCACACACAGCCTCGGTCACTTGTGCGGTGGTGGCCGTACCCCCCAGATCCCGGGTGTGCAGCGCAGGCTGTGCGGTCACCTGCTCGATGGCTTTCATCAGACGCGCAGCCGCGGCAGGCTCACCCAGGTGCTCCAGCAACATCACACAACTCCAGAAGGTGCCAACCGGATTGGCCAACCCCTTGCCCATGATGTCAAAGGCCGAGCCGTGGATGGGCTCGAACATGCTGGGATAGCGGCGCTCGGGGTCGATGTTGCCCGTGGGGGCAATGCCCAGACTGCCCGCCAGCGCAGCGGCCAGATCGCTCAAGATGTCGGCATGCAGGTTGGTGGCCACAATGGTGTCCAGCGTGCGCGGACGATTCACCATGCGTGCCGTCGCGGCGTCAACCAGTTCTTTGTCCCAGGTGACGTCCGGAAACTCGCGCGCCACTTGCACGGCAATTTCGTCCCACATCACCATCGCATGGCGTTGCGCATTCGACTTGGTGATGACCGTGAGTTGCTTGCGCGGGCGCGACTGCGCCAGCTTGAAAGCGTAGCGCATGATGCGTTCCACGCCGGCACGCGTCATGACGGACATATCGGTGGCCACCTCGATGGGGTGTCCCTGGTGGGCGCGGCCACCCACACCTGCGTACTCGCCCTCGGAGTTTTCACGCACAATGACCCAGTCCAGGTCTTGCGGTCCACAGCGCTTGAGGGGTGCATCAATGCCGGGCAGGATGCGGGTGGGTCGCACGTTGGCGTACTGATCAAACCCCTGGCAGATCTTTAGTCGAAGACCCCACAGCGTGATGTGATCCGGAATGTCCGGGTCCCCCGCCGAGCCAAACAATATGGCATCGGTCCCGCGCAACTGGTCCAGGCCATCCTCAGGCATCATCTGACCATGCTGACGGTACCAATCACCGCCCCAGCCAAAATGGCTGAACTTGAACTGAAAAGACTGACTGGCACGTGCCAGCACCTTCAAAACTTGTTCACCGGCAGGAACCACTTCCTTGCCAATGCCGTCACCGGGAATGCATGCGATGTGATAGGTTTTCATGAGATTGTGTGGACAGGACATCCCGGCCGGCAAACGGGCTGGGCAATGGCCGCCAAATGATCGTACCATCGCCATCAACCCCTCGTTGCCCATGACCGTTCCTGCCCCTACTTTGCTGATTCGTGAAGCCGCCTGTCTGGCCACACAGGACGATGCCGGTCATGAATGGCGCGGCGCTTCGGTCTGGTGCCGCAACGGCTTCATCGAGCAAATTCTCCCCGCAGGTGAACCCCTGGATCCTTGGTTGGCGCAAGCCGACGAGGTCATCGACGCACGGCACCATGTGGTGCTGCCCGGCCTCATCAACACGCACCATCACATGGTTCAAAGCCTGACCCGGGCGGTGCCTGCGGTGCAAAACGCCGAGCTGTTCAGCTGGCTACGCGGTCTGTATCCCATCTGGCGTGGCCTGACCCCCGAGATGGTGCGGGTCTCGCATCAGGTGGCCATGGCGGAGTTGCTGTTGAGCGGATGCACCACCAGCAGTGACCACCACTACATGTATCCCAACGGCATCCGACTGGAAGACAGCATCGAGGCTGCTCAGCGCATGGGACTGCGCTTTGTGGCCAGTCGTGGCAGCATGAGCGTGGGCCAGCGTGACGGTGGCTTGCCACCTGACGAGGTGGTGGAAACAGAGGACGCCATCCTGCGTGACACACGCCGCCTGATCGAAACCTGGCACGACCCATCGCACGGCGCGCGGTTACAAATCGCCGTGGCGCCCTGCTCGCCGTTTTCTGTCAGTCCCTCCTTGATGCGTGAGTCCGCGGCGCTGGCCAGAGCCTATGGTGTTCGGCTACACACGCACCTGGCTGAAAACGACCACGATGTGGCCTACACCCGCGAGCGCTTTCACTGCACGCCCGCGGAATATGCCGAGTCTCTTGGCTGGCTGGGCGAAGACGTGTGGCACGCGCACGGGGTCAAGCTGGATCCCACGGGCATGAAGCGCTTTGCACAAACGCGCACGGGGGTGGCGCATTGCCCTTGCAGCAACATGCGTCTGGCCAGTGGCATCCTGCCCCTGCGCGCCATGCTGGACCTGGGCGTGCCCGTGGGTCTGGGTGTAGATGGCAGTGCCAGCAACGATGCCGGGCATCTGCTCAATGAAGCCCGCCAGGCCATGCTGCTGGCGCGGGTGCGACGCAGTCTGGAACCCCTGGGGTGCGACAGCGGCCCGCAGGAAATGACCCCACGTGACGCCCTGCGCCTGGCCACACGCGGTGGTGCTCAGGTGCTGGGTCGACCGGACATTGGCCAGATCACGCCCGGTTGCTGCGCGGACTTTGCGCTGTACCGCACGGACACGCTGGCGCTGGCCGGCGGCGCGGTCCACGACCCGGTGGGAGCGTTGGTGATGTGCAGCAGCGGTCAGGCCGACATCACCATCGTGCATGGTGAGGTGTTGGTGCGTGAGGGGCGCCTCACACGCCTGGACATCGAGCCCTTGATCGAACAGCACAACCGACTGGCACAGTCACTGGTGCAAGCCTGCACCACTTAAGGCGAGGCTCTGCGCTGCAACAACTGCGCGGCCACGGCCACCGCGATCACCTCGGGCTCTTTGCCCTCAATGCCCGGCACGCCAATCGGGCAGGTGATGTGTGCCAACTCCTGCGCGGTGAATCCGCGTGCTTCCAGGCGATGCCGAAACGTGGCCCATTTGGTGGCGCTGCCAATCAGGCCCACATAGGGTAAATCGGCATGCTGGCGGTGTCGACGCAGACAAGCCGCTACCACCTCCAGATCTTCCGCATGACTGAAGCTCATGATCAGCACCAGACTGCCGGGGGCCAGGTCATCCACCGCCAACTGGACCGGATCGGAGTGTTCGGTGCGAATGTGCGCAGGCAAGGGACTGGGGAAAATTTCGTCCCGGCTGTCAATCCAGGTCACGTCAAAGGGCAACGGGGCCAGCACCTGGATCAGGGCACGCCCCACATGACCACCGCCAAACAAGGCCACACTGGTCCCGTTCATGCCCAGGCGTTGCACCCGCTGCACCGCCTGCGCCGGTGTATGGCGCTGAAGATGCTCATACCGTAAATGCACCACGCCGCCGCAACATTGACCCAAACTTGGGCCCAGGGCATAGCGCAGCACCAGGGGTTCCGCCACGGGGCGGTGCAGCAAGGCACGCGCCTCCTCGATGGCTTGAAACTCCAGGTGACCACCACCAATGGTGTTGATCACCCGCTCAGGCGTCACTGCCATCCAGGCGCCCGCTTCACGTGGCACCGAGCCCTGGGTGTGGTCGACCCACACCAGCACCAGCGCCGATTGGCTCAGCGCCTCCTGCAACTGCGAAAGATGCGGGAGCATGCGTACGCCAACCGAACAGGCGACGGTGCGTCAGCCATCAGGCCGAGGCCTGCGACCGCACCTTCTCGCAAGCCAGCAGAATGCGCTCTGGTGTGGCCGGCGCATCCATGTGGACCACCGCCTGGTGGTTCGCCACGGCAGCCACGGCATCCTTGAGGGCAAAGAAGCTGGACAGCGCCAACATCAGGGGCGGTTCACCCGTGGCCTTACTGTGGAAAGGTGTGGGTTTGAGGTTGTAGCCATCAAAGAGGGTGACGTTGAAGTGCTCGGGCACATCGCCCGCCACCGGAATCTTGTAGGTGCTGGGGCCGTGCGTGAGCAACTTGCCCTTCTTGTCCCAGATGCACTCTTCCATGGTGAGCCAGCCCATGCCCTGGACGTAGGCGCCTTCGATCTGGCCCTTGTCAATGGCGGGGTTGATGCTGCGACCCACGTCGTGAACAATGTCCACGGCCTTGAGCCACCACTCACCGGTACGGGTGTCGATTTCCACCTCGGACACTGAGGCTCCGTAACAGTAGTAGTAAAAGGCTCGCCCATTGAGGGTGGTGAAGTCGTACTTGATCTCGGGGGTCATGTAGAACCCCGTCACCGACAGTCCCACGCGATCCAGCCAGGCCTGCTTGGTGAGGTCTGCCCAGTTCACCGATTTACCACCGCCGTGCACTGCGTTGTTGGCGAAGGTGATGTCCTCGGCCGCACAGCCCAGCAAACGCGCAGCCACGGGCTTCAGACGCTCACGCATCTGCGCTGTGGCGTTCATGATGGCCGCACCGTTAATGTCAGCGCCACTGGAGGCAGACGTTGCCGAGGCGTTGGGCACTTTCTGCGAATCGGTGGCGGTGACGCGCACCTTGTCCACGCTGATGCCCAGACCATCGGCGCACACTTGCGCCATTTTGGTGTTGAGGCCCTGCCCCATTTCTGTGCCACCGTGGTTGACGCTGACTGAGCCGTCCATGTAGATCACCAACAGTGCGCCGCCCTGGTTCAGGTGCGTGGCGGTGAAGCTGATGCCAAATTTGAGCGGCACCAGGGCCAGCCCGCGTTTGCGGGTTTTGCTTTGAGCATTGAAGGCCTGCACGGCCGCGCGGCGCTCCGCGTAGCGGGCTTCAGATTCGACCTGAGCCACCACCTTGTCACCCACCCAGTCTTCAATCAACTGGTTGTACTGAGTGGTCATGGTGTCAGGGGTGCCACTGATGGCGGGATCTTGATAGAGATTGAGCTTGCGCACCTCCAACGGATCTTTCTTCAGCGTGGCGGCGATTTCGTCCATCACGGTCTCGATACCGAACATGCCCTGAGGGCCACCAAAGCCGCGGAAGGCCGTGGCGCTTTGGGTGTTTGTCTTGCAGCGATGACTGATGAGCTTGAGCGCGGGGATGTGATAGGTGTTGTCGATGTGCAGACAAGCACGGTCGTTGACCGGTCCCGAGTAATCGGTGCTGTAGCCGCAACGGGACATCAGCGTGATGTTGGCGCCTTGCACACGACCGTTGTCGTCAAAGCCCACCTCGTAGTCGATGCGAAAGTCGTGACGCTTGCCGGTGATCATCATGTCGTCGTCACGGTTCACGCGCAGCTTGACCGGCTTTTTGAGTTTGAAAGCCGCCAAGGCCGCGCTTTGACTGAAGATGCTGGCGTTGCCCTCCTTGCCACCAAACCCACCGCCCATACGACGGCAGATCACCTCGACATCGTTGGTGGTGAGGTTCAAGGCTGCAGCCGCCTCCCGCTGATTGCCGTCCGGGTGCTGGGTGGAACAGTAGAGCGT
>VEQI01000011.1 GCA_018883305.1 Limnohabitans sp.
GCCCATTGAGATGCGGGTGTCGGAGATGTTGACCGGCACGCGCGGCGATGTGGCGATCAAGGTGTTTGGCAACGACCTGGCGGAGATCCATGAGGCCACGCAAAAAATAGCCGCAGCGGTACGAACCGTGCCTGGTGCGGCCGAAGTCATCGCCCCCAAACCCGAGGGCATGTCCTACCTGAGCGTGGCGGTGCGTCGGCATACCGCCGGACAAGCCGGCCTCAGTGTGGAACAGATTCAGCAGGCGCTCAAGACGCAAATCGAAGGCGAGACGCTGGGCGTGGTGTTGCAAGACGGCATGCGCATTCCGCTCACCCTCAAGGGCAGTGACGCTTTGCGGCACAGCCCGCAAGCCTTGCGCACCCTGCCCATCACGGCACCGGACGGACGGGCGTGGTTGGCGGAGTCACTGGCAGATATCGAGTTGCAGGACGGCCCCATCCGTATTGACCATGAACAGAGCCAGCGCCTGGCCATCGTTCAGGTCACGGTGGAGGGACGTGATCTCACCGGCTTTGTGCAAGCGGCCCAGCAAGCCGTCCAACGCCTGCAACTGCCCAAGGGGTTGCGCGTGGCCTGGGGCGGCCAGTTTGAAAACCAGCAACGTGCATCGACACGATTGGCCCTGGTGATTCCGGCCACGCTGGGCCTGATTTTTCTGGTCCTGTCCCTCACCTTCGGTTCGGCACTGCAGGCCGGCATCATTTTCTTGAACATTCCCTTCGCGTTGGTGGGGGGCATGGTGGCCCTGGCCGTCTCGGGGGAGTACCTGTCGGTGCCAGCATCCGTGGGCTTCATCGCGCTGCTGGGAATTGCGGTGCTCAACGGGGTGGTGATGGTGTCGCATTTCAATGAGCGCATCGCCCGCGGTGAATCATTGCATGACGTGGTGCGTCTGGGCTCTGAGCGACGCTTGCGTCCGGTGCTCATGACCGCCGTCATCACGGCCTTGGGGATGTTGCCGCTGTTGTTTGCCACCGGGCCCGGCTCGGAAATCCAGCGCCCCCTGGCCATTGTGGTCACGGGTGGGTTGGTGAGTTCCACCTTGCTGACACTCTTGCTGCTGCCATTGATCTTTGAGCGTTGGGGAGGTTTTGACAACTGGCGCGAGGCCTGGCGCAGTCTGTTTCCGTCGCGCGCATCCGTGCGTTGAATCAACGAGGTTTGTCATGAAGAAACGATGGATCATCACTTGGTTGCTGCCCTGGCAGGTCTGGGCGCAAAGCGACCTTCAGGCGTGGCTGCCGCCCACGGACCGCGTGCAGGCCGTGCTGCTGGCGTCCCCTCAAATCCAGAGCGCGCGGGCCCGCCAGCAGGCCCAGGAAGCCCGTGCCCAGCAACAGGCCTTGGGTCTGCATGAGTTTGGCCTGCGCGTGAATCAACAGTCACGCCATGTGCAAGACCCCACGCAGACCTTCGGCGAAACTCAGCTGACACTGGAGCGCCCCCTGCGCTGGTGGAACAAGGGCCAGACCGATCAACAACTGGCCGAGCAATCACGCACCATTGCCCAGGTGGGCTATGCCGATGCCTTGCACGAAAGCAGCCGTCGCCTGCTGGGGCAATGGCTCGCCACCTGGCGTGCCCGAACGGTGCTGGAGAGTGCGCAGGCCCAATGGCGCCTGGCACAAACCCTGGCTCAACAAGCTGAAGCGCGCTTGCGCCAAGGCGATATTTCGCGGCTGGATGCCGATCTGGCACGAGCCGAGTTTGAACGCGTGAGTGTGCAGCGGGAGATGGCCCAAAGCGAGTGGGCGCGCGCGCAAGCGCTGCTGGCCCGGCTGTATCCGGGCCTGGGTGTGCCTGGCGCCTTGCCCACCCTGGACCCTCTGCCGGCGCTGGCCCCGCTAGAGGTGCTGCGTGAAGATTTTTTGCGCAAGCACCATGAGCTGAACCTGATGCGGGCCGAAAGTGCGCGGTCCAGCCTGACGGCCAAACGGCAGCAGCAGGAACAGTTGCCCGACCCCACGCTGGGCGTGTTCACCGCGCGTGAGCGCATGGGGGCCGAGCGGGTGCTGGGCGTGAGCGTGTCCATTCCTTTGGCGGGCGCATCACGACAATTCCAAGCCACCGCCGCGCGGGCCGATGCCAGCGCCTGGGAAGACCGCGTCCGACAGGCCGAGCTGGAACTGGGCGCAGAGTTCGAGCGCCGTTGGTTGAGTGCGCGTGATTTGCGTCAGAGTCTGGATCACATGGCCGCTGCCACGCGTATTCAAGAAGCCGCAGCCCATCAGGCCTTGCGCGCCTACACGCTGGGCGAAAGCACCATGACCGACGTCTTGCAGCATCGTCGCTGGGCCGATGAGCAACGCAAGTCCCTGCGTCTGATGCAGCTAGACGTGCTGGAGCACCTGGCCTTCATCGAGCTGGACCTGCACCGTCTGTGGGACCTGGACTGAGCTTCACGGCTCCAGCACATAACGCCCCGGGGCATCGCCTTGCCCGGCATAACCGCTGGCCGGATCGCCCGCCGTGGGTGCCTTGCGCAGCACCCCGGACTGCCCTTCCAGCCAGTGCGCCCAGGCAGGCCACCATGAACCCGGATGGCGGGTGACCTCTTCCGCCCAGGTGTCCGGGTCCAGGTATTTGGCCCCCTGCTTGCGACGCGACAGTTGGTAATGGCGCGGCGTGCTGCTGCCCGGCGGATTCACCACCCCCACATTGTGCCCGCCACTGGTGAGACAAAACGTCAGCTCCGTGGAGGTGAACAATTGGAGCTTGTACACCGAGCGCCAGGGTGAGACGGTGTCACGTTGCGTGCCCAGACAAAACACGGGCAAGCGCAGATCACGCAGCACCACCGGCCGCCCTTCCACGATGTAACGACCCTCGGCCAAGTCGTTGTGACGATACAGACTGTGCAGGTAGTGGCTGTGCTGCCGGTATGGCATGCGCGTGGCGTCCGCGTTCCAGGCGGTCAGATCGGTCACGGGGGCACGCTGGCCCAGCCAGTAGTCACGCACAATGCGCGAGAACACCAGATCGCGCTGATTGAGCAAGGTGAAGGCGCCGGCCATCTGCTTGCCGTCCAAAAATCCTTGATCGGACATCACGCCGTCCAGAAAGGTCAACTGGCTGTCGTCAATGAACAGGGCCAGTTCACCCGGCTCGGTGAAATCCACTTGCGAGGCCAGCAAGCTCAAGGACTTCAAACGCGTGTCATCCCTGCGCGCCATCAGTGCCGCGGCGATCGACAGCAGGGTTCCGCCCAGGCAGTAGCCCACGGCTTGGATTTTTTGCTTGGGAAAGATCTCGCTCACCACACGGATGGCATCCATGACGCCGTTGTTGAGGTAATCGTCCATGCCAATGTCGCGATCCTTAGCCTGTGGGTTGCGCCATGAGACCATGAACACCGTGTGCCCCCGGTTCACCAGATAACGCACCATGGAGTTGTGGGGCGACAGATCCAGGATGTAGAACTTCATGATCCATGAGGGCACCATCAGCACCGGATTGGCATGCACCTCGGGCGTTTGTGCACTGTACTGAATGAGTTCGATCAGATGATTGCGATAGACCACTTTGCCCGGCGTCAACGCCACCTCATGTCCGGGACGAAAGTTGTCCGTGCTGATGGGGGTTTTGTTCGACATCCAGCGCACCAGGTCTTCCCACCAATTACGCGAGCCCTCCAGCAGGTTGAGTCCACCTCGGTCCAATGTGCGGCGCACCACCTCGGGGTTGGTCCAGAAAAAATTGGAGGGCGACACCAGGTCCAGCATCTGTCGCGAGGTGAAGTCCAGCACGCGTTCGTGGTGGTGGTTCACACCGGGCACATCGGTGGTGGCGTTGTGCCACCACTGCTGTTGCAACAAAAAGGTTTGGTAGATGGCCAGATAGGGCATCTGCCGCCACTCTGGCGCCGCGAATCGGGTGTCCTGTGGCAAGGGGTCGATGCAGGTCTCACACGGTTGCCAAACGCTCTGGATCAGGTGCGCCAGCATTTTGCGCGCCTTGGTGCCCGCCTTCACCGACAGCTCGTGCTGCTTGCCAGGCGAGAAGGACAAATGAATCAGCCAGTCCACATACGCATTGACCAGCGATGCGGGTGACAAGCCCGAGGTCATCCGCGCAATCGTGGCGTAGATGACCTTGTCCAGGTCATGCGCAGGTGCGGAATCCACCTTGTAACTCATGGCAACCTCCGCGCCCATGAGCCGGACATGCACTTTGCGGTTTGACGCATCTCATCCTCCGAAACCGGCCATGACAGCGCGTCTAGGCCATCGCCGTTTATCGCAGTTCATGGTCATCTCATCTGTTCGCCGACACACCGGCGCCGATGCGCGTGGCAAGCCATCGACTAACATGCAGGCCATGTCTGTTGAATCATCTCCTGTCGTGGCCATCATTGGCGGCGGCCCGGCTGGCCTGATGGCGGCTGAAGTGCTGGCCCAGGCCGGTCTGCGCGTGGATATCTATGACGCCATGCCTTCGGTGGGTCGCAAGTTTCTGCGCGCGGGCATTGGCGGTCTGAACATCACCCACAGCGAACCGGCTGAACGGTTTGCGAGTCGCTACGCCGAGCGCCAACTCGTGTTGCAACCGTTGCTGGATGACTTTGGCGCCACGGCTTTGCGTGACTGGGTGCATGACCTGGGCATTGAAACCTTTGTCGGCTCTTCCGGACGCGTCTTCCCTGCCGACATGAAAGCGGCACCCCTGTTACGGGCCTGGCTGCATCGCTTGCGTGCCTTGGGCGTTCGCGTTCATGTACGGCATCGCTGGCTGGGCTGGCATGCGGATGGCAGCCTGCATCTTTCGCACCGGGGAGAAACACTGTCTCTTCAACCGCAGGTCACGCTGCTGGCCCTGGGCGGTGGAAGCTGGCCGCAGTTAGGCTCGGATGGGGCCTGGGTGCCTTGGTTGCAAGCCCGTGCAGTGACCGTACAAGCGTTGCAAAGCGCCAACTGCGGCTTTGAGCTGGCGTGGAGTGAACATTTGCGAACCCGTTTTGCCGGCACGCCCGTGAAGTCGGTGGCCATTCAGGTGCAACAAGTCGATGGTCGTGTGCTGCGACAGCCTGGAGAGTTTGTGATCAGCGAGTATGGGGTGGAGGGTAGCCTCATCTACGCCGTGTCTGCTGCCCTGCGCGCGCAACTGCAATCCCACGGCCATGCCCGCTTCACGCTGGACCTGTTGCCACAACATGACCGGGCGCGCGTGGAGGCTGAACTGCGCCACCCGCGCGGCAGTCGCTCCATGTCCAGCCATTTGCAAAGCCGCCTGGGCTTGCAGGGCGTGAAGACGGCTTTGCTGTTTGAAGTGCTGGGCAAGGACGGTTGGCAGGATTTGTCCAAGGTGGCGGACACCATCAAGGCCTTGCCACTGCAAGTGCAAGCGGCACGCCCACTGGCACAAGCCATCAGCTCCGCGGGCGGTGTGGACTTCAGCGCCGTGAATGCCGACTTGATGTTGCAGGCTTGCCCTGGCGTGTTCGTCGCCGGTGAAATGCTGGACTGGGACGCACCCACCGGGGGTTACCTGCTCACGGCCGTCATGGCCACCGGACGTCGAGCCGGTCTGGGCGCGCTGCGCTGGCTACGCGCCCAGCACCCTGATCAGTTGGGCACGGCGTGACGGCCAGCGCGGTCACGCGCCACGATGGTCTTCATGATTTGTGCCGTGCCGTCACCAATTTGAAAGCCCAGCACATCACGCAACCGCTGCTCCATCACGCCCCGGTCATATCCCCCATGGCCAAAGGACAGCAGACACTGGTGCACCACGTCATAGGCCAGCTTTGGGCCCCACCATTTGCACATGGCCGCTTGAGAGGTGTGTGACAGGTTGCGGTCCTTGAGCCACAAGGTTTGCAAGCACAGCAGACGGGCAGCTTCGACCTGCGTTTCAAAATCTGCCAGAGGATGTGAAACGCCCTGGAACGAAGACAGCGGCTTGCCAAAGGCCTGCCGTTGCGCCACGTACTCCCAGGTTTCCTCCAGAGAAATCTTGGCCACCGCCAGCACTTGCAGGCCGATGAGTGCCCGCGAAAAGTCAAAGCCCTGCATCACCTGAACAAAGCCCTTGTTCTCGTCACCCAGGCGGTGGTTCACTGGCACGCGCACGTTTTCAAAGAACAATGAGCCACGCCCGATGGCACGCTGACCGTGACAGTCAAACCGCGTGCGCGTGAGGCCGGGCACATCGGTGGGCACCAGCAAGGCTGTCACACCATGTGCGCCAGACTCGGGCGTGCCGGTGCGGCCAAAGACCACCACAGCATCGGCCTGGTCAGCGGCAGAGATCGAGGTCTTCTCGCCATTGATCACGTACTCGTCGCCCACACGCTCCACACGCAAGCGCAGGTTGGCCGCATCCGAGCCACCACGCGGCTCGGTCAGGGCGATGGCAAACAAGGCTTGTCCGGTCACCAGTTTTTCCAGCCAGGGACGCACGACGGCCGGGTTACCGTGGTGAGACAGGATTTGCCCGTTGAGCGAGGCCAGCAGGTTGATGTAGCTGATGCTCAGGTCCGCGCGGGCGATCTCCTCGTGGATCACGCCCGCGGCCAGGCATCCCATGCCCTGCCCGCCCACGGACTCGGGCAGCTCGTGGGCAATGAAGCCCATCTCGCCCATCTCGCGCATGATGTCGCGGTCCAGCACACGCGTGCGGTCACGCTCCTGGAACCCCGGGGCCACCCGGCCCTGGGCAAACCGCCGGGCATGCTCGGCCAGGGTCTGCAAGTCGTCATCGATATACGGATTCATGCGTGTCTCCTTGTGGCCCGGTGTGGCCGGGCCTGCCGGCGGCTTATTTGGCGTGCTTGCGGAACTCGGGCTTGCGCTTTTCCTTGAGGGCATTGACGCCCTCACGGGATTCTTCCGTGTCGTAGTACAGCTTGAGCGCATACATGCCCATGCCTGCAATACCGGCCTGGTGCGCAGTGTCCATGTTGAAGCTGCGCTTGGCAATGGCAATGGCGGTGGGGCTGCGCTCGCACAGTTCCTCGCCCCACTTCTGAACCTCGGCATCGAGTTGGTCGTGCGGCACGCACACGTTGGCCAGGCCCATGGCCACAGCTTCCTGGCCGCTGTAGCGACGGCACATGTACCAAATTTCGCGCGCCTTCTTCTCACCGACCACGCGGGCCAGGAAGGCCGTGCCGTAGCCAGGATCGACCGAGCCCATCTTGGGACCCACCTGACCAAAGATGGCCTTGTCCGAACAAATGGTGAGGTCGCAAATGGTGCACAGCACGTTGCCGCCACCAATGGCGTAGCCCTGCACGCGCGCAATCACGGGTTTGGGCACATCACGGATGGCGGTGTGCAGCTCCTCCATGGGCAGCCCAATGGTGCCGCGACCATCGTAGTTGCCGTCATGCGCAGACTGATCACCCCCGGTACAGAACGCACGGTCGCCAGCACCGGCCAGCACGATGGCGCCCACGCTCTTGTCATAGCCGGCCTTGTTCAGAGCCTTGATGAGCTCGTCACAAGTGGTGCCGCGAAACGCGTTCATTTTGTCGGGACGGTTGATCGTGATCCAGGCCACACCGTTGCGCACTTCGTACAGGATGTCTTCAAAGTTCATGTCAATTCCTTGGTAAAAGTAGAGGCTGGCTGGAAATCAGCCATTCATGGTGAGACCGCCAGACACACTCAGCACCTGACCGGTGACGTAAGCAGCATCATCGCTGGCAAAGAACACGATGGCACCTGGCAAATCATTGGGCTGGCCGATGCGTCCCAGCGGAATGGCGCGCGTGAACGCCTCCATCAGTTTCTCCGGGTTGCCCGCGCCTTCTTTGTATTCGGCAAACAGGGCAGTGTCCGTGGGGCCAGGGCACACCACATTGACGGTGATGCCGTGGCGTGAATGCTCGCGCGCAATGGTTTTGGAAAACGACACCAGGCCGCCCTTGCAGGCGGCATAGACGGCCTCACCGGACGAGCCCACGCGGGCGGCATCAGAGGCAATGTTGACAATACGACCGCTCCTGCGTGCCGCCATGCCGGGCAACACGGCGTGGTGCATGTGAAGCGCGCCCACCAGGTTGATGGCAATCAGTCGCTCCCACTGATCCGGCGTGGTCTTGGTGAAGGGTCGGAACACGTCCCAACCAGCATTGTTGACCAGCACGTCGATCGGACCGAATTGCGACGCCGTGGCGGCCACGGCGGCGTCCACCGCAGCGCGGTCGGTGATGTCGCACTGGAAGGCGGCGGCCGTGCCACCGGCAGATTGAATCTCGGCGGCCAGTTGCTGGGCGGGCTGCAGGTTCATGTCAAAAATGGCCACGCGAGCACCTTCGGCCGCAAAGCGACGGCAGGTGGCGCTGCCAATACCGCCGGCGCCGCCGGTGATGATCACAGTTTTGTTGAGCAGTCGGGTCATGCGGAGGTCTCCTGGGTCAAAGGCAAAACACAATCGGGGGAAACATAGATACCGGACGAGGCACCCATATATGTCAATGTATTGCCATATTATGGCAACCCGCGAAGAACGTGCAAGTGGCGATTTTCACCTCAATCCTAGTATTTACCCTATAAACAGTGGTCGCCTGTCGCGACGCCTGAAGCCACTTCCAGATTTCAGATACGTCAACATGTTTCTCAATCACCCGCTTGCCGCAGATGCTTCCGCGATGCCCCCGAGCGAGGCCTCCGGTCGGCGCCCTGAAAGGGTCAGACCTGCCCCCTGCGCATCACCCTCGATCGTCGGGTGGCTGATGTAAAGTCACTGACACCCTGAGCCCCTTGGCTTCCTAGAACTTTCATCAGCCCCGCCCATGTCCAGCGTCTCCGCCTCCTCTGCAGTTGCCGTCGTCACCGGAGCCGCGCGCGGCATTGGGTTGGCCAGTGCACAGTGGTTTCTCGCACAAGGCTACCGGGTGGTTCGACTGGACAATGACTCGCCGAGCCTGACGGCATCAGCTGCTTCGCTGGCCGAGCCCGCACGGGTGCTGGATGTGGTGTGCGATGTGTCGCAACCCGCGCAAGTGCATGCGGCCGTGGACACCATCCGGTCCACCTTTGGTCGTGTGGACGCCCTGGTGAACAACGCCGGCGTGGCTGTCTTCAAGCCCATTGGTGAAACCACCTTTGAGGAATGGCGTTATGTAATGAGCACCAATCTGGATGGCATCTTTTTGTGCACACAGGCTTTTGCGCCCCTCATGCAGCAAGGCGGTGGTGGGGCAGTGGTGAACATCGCCTCGATTTCCGGCCTGCGCGCCAGTACCCTGCGGGTGGCCTATGGCACCAGCAAGGCTGCCGTGGTGCATCTCACCAAACAACAGGCCGTGGAATATGGCAATGTGGGCATTCGGGTCAACGCCATCGCGCCGGGTCCGGTCGAGACCGAGATGGCCAAGCAAGTGCACAGCCCGGCCATCCGCAAGGACTACCACGATGCCATTCCACTTAATCGCTATGGCGCACTGGAAGAGATTGCCGCTTGCATCGGTTTTCTGTGCAGCCGCGATGCGGCTTACGTGAACGGTCAGTTGCTGGCCGTGGATGGTGGCTTTGATGCGTCGGGCATCGGTTTGCCCACATTGCGGACCACCGCTATATGACCCACCCTCACAGCGGCGAAGCCCTGCGAGCGCGTCTGGGACCGCGCTACCGCTGGCTGCTGTTGCTGTCGGTCATGATTGGCACCATGGCCTCCATCATGTCATCCACCGTGGTGAATGTGGCCATTCCAGACATAAGTCATACCTTCACCCTGGGACAGGACCGTGCCCAGTGGGTGAGTTCGGCCTTCATGCTGGCCAGCACCTCCTCCATGCTGACCACGCCCTGGCTGCTGGAGCGCTTTGGCTATCGCCGCACGTTTGCACAAGCCACTTGGCTGCTGATGCTGGGCGGCATTGTGGGTGGCCTGTCGCAACGTTATGAATGGGTGTTGCTGGCCCGGGTGGCCGAAGGCCTGGCCGCCGGTGTGTTGCAACCCATCCCTGCCATCATTATTTTGCGGGCCTTTGAAACCCACGAGCAGGGCCGCGCCAGTGGTTACTTTGGCATGGGCGTGGTGCTGGCACCGGCGATTGGCCCCAGCGTGGGTGGCTTGCTGGTGGAAGCATTTGGCTGGCGTTCGGTGTTTTTGATGGTGGTGCCCTTTTGCCTGGCCTCGCTGTATATGGCGAAACGCTATGTCCCCATCACCGGCCCCGGTGGCGCACAGGCACAACCCGAAGCCACTCTGGACTGGCGAGGATTGGCCTTGGTGAGTAGCGGCGCGCTGTGTGTGCTCAATGGCTTGGTGGCCTTGCACGGGGACAGCCTGACGCAGGCCATGGGCTTGCTGCTGCTGGCCGTGGCGTTGCTGGTGGGCTTCGTGGCCTGGCAACGTCATTTGCTGCGGCACCATGGTCGACCCTTGCTCAACATGCATTTGTTTACTCAACGGCAGTTTGCGATGGGCAGCCTGGTGGCGCTGATTTATGGCACGGCCTTGTTTGGATCCACCTATTTGCTCCCCGTCTATTTGCAGGCAGCACTGGGCATGTCGCCGGGCTATGTGGGCAGCATTTTGTTGCCTGCGGGTCTGGTGCTTGGCGTGACCATTGCCGTGGTGGGGCGGCTGGCGGATCGTCAGCCCACCTGGCTGCTGGTGGTCTTGGGTCTGCTGCTGCTGGCCAGCTCGTTCCTGTTGATGCTGATCCTGGATCTGCACACGCCGCTGTGGTGGCTGGTGACGTTTGCCATCATTGGGCGTATTGGCCTGGGCTTCATCCTGCCCTCCTTGAACCTGGCTGCCATGCGCGGCCTGGACCGTCATCTGATCACTCAGGGCTCCAGCGTCATCAACTTCCTGCGCATGTTCGGTGGAGCGGCCGGTGTGAGTTTGTGCGGCATTGTGCTGGAATGGCGACTGGCTGCGCATGGCGACTCACTCACCTCGGCCACCACCAGCGCAGCGCGCCTGAGTGCCTTCAATGACACGTTTTTACTGATGGCCGCGGTCTGTTCATTGGCCATTCTGGCGGCCTGGCGGCTGCGTGACTCGCCCGCCAAGGGGCACTGACCCACGCCAGCCCAGCCTTACTCAAAAGAGGGCTGTGAAGGTTTGGCCACAGGCTTGCCAGCCGCGACCCAGGCATCAAACCCGCCCGATATCGAGGTCACGTTCAAGTAGCCCATCTCTTTCATCGACGCCGCCGCCAAGGCAGCGCGGCCACTGGTCTTGCAATACAACACCACCTTGAGATCGCGACGTGACAAGTCGGGTGAGGCGCTGAGCTTGAACTCCAGCATGCCACGCGAGGCATGCATCGCGCCGGGAATATGCCCGGCGGCGTATTCATCGGCTTCACGCACATCGATCACCACGTCGGCCTCACGCATGAGGACCTCCGCCTGATCCACCGGCAATTCACGGGTCAGGGCCTTGGCATGGACCACCAGGTCATGGGCTGTTTTCATGGAAACCTCCTGAGTGAGTCTTATCGATTTGAAGCGGAATCCGGCTGCGCGGCGATCAATCCAGCATTGGCGTCTTGAAGACTGCGCTCGCTCAACTGGCCTTGCAACGCGTCCAGACGCAAGCGCGCCATCAACAGATCCGCCCGCGACTGCAGCAAAGCCAGCTCGGCCGCGGCATGGTCGTTTTCAGCGGCCAGCAACTCCAGCGTGGTGCGGTCGCCCACCTGTCGTCCCAGTCGCGTTGCGTCCAGCCGGGCTGCGCTGGCCGTCAAGGCATCCTGCAAGGCTTGCACGCGCACCGGGCCTGTATGGAGCGCCAGCCAGGTGGCGCGCACCTGCTGCTGCACCTGACGCTGCGCCATCTCCAGCTCGGCATTCGCCTTGTCCACCTGGCCCAAGGCCTCACGCCACTTGCCGTCTCGCCAGCCGCCGGTGTAGAGCGGCACGTTCAGGGTCACCCCCAGCATCTGTTGCGACTGGGTGGTGCTGGCCGAACCATAGTCGCCCTGACCACTCAGATGATCACGCCCCCAGGCCGCCACCGCGTCCACGGTGGGGGCGGCCTTGACCGTGTGCTTGCTGGCTTCTTGCAGGCTGCTCTGGACTTGAGCGGATTGCAGCAACAAGCCCGCGTTGCCGGTGCGGGCCGCAGCCATAGCCTCTTCCAGCGTGGGCAAACGCACATCCCCCATGCTGCCAGGTGTCAACAACTTCAGCGCATCAGATGCGCCACCGATGGAGTCCGCCAGCACGGCGCGTGCCACGCTGCGTTCACTCTCGGCCGCACTCACCTGGGCTTGCAAGCCACGCGCACGGGCGGCAGCCTCGTGGGTGTCGGTGATAGGCGCATCGCCCAGGGCGTAACGGTCTTTGGCTTCAGTGTGTGCGCGCTCGACCGCTTGCAGTTGTTGACGCAACACTTGCCAGCGTTTGTCGGCCACCACCACGTCCAGATAGCGCTGAACGGTGGTCAGCATCAGTTGCTGCTGTTGAAGATCCGCTTGCCATCCGGCCGCTTGCGCCCCGACACCCAGTTGTTGACGCTGCGCATCTCGCTCGGGGTTGTACAGCGGCTGGCGCGCCTGCAAAGCCCAACGCCCGGTAGTGCCATGGTTGATGGACGTGTTGAAATTGACCCCGGTGGTGGAAGGCATGCTGGGCGTTGAAAACTCCGCCCCCGTCATGCGGGACTGCATGCTCATGGCCCCACCCGTGGCACTGGCCATGACGGCCGGTCGCCACACCGAATCCGCTTGCTGACGCAGGGCCTGCGCCGTGGCCCGGCTGGCCTGCGCGGCCGCCATCTGCGGATCGGCCTGCCTGGCACGTTCCCACACCTGAAGCAAATCAAGTGTTTGCGCGGTACTGACTTGCACCACCACACAGGCCATCACCCCCAAGGCCCAAGCCTTGGGACGACTCACCAAACCAGCCTTTGTCGCGCCACTCCCTAGATATCGATGTGTGCTCATGCTTGAATTCACCTCGTTGTACGCAAGCCAGCCTCGATCCAGCGCAGCAGATCCTGCGCCGACATGGCGCCAGACATCCGGTTCACTTCACGCCCGTTCTGAAACAACATCAGCGTGGGAATGCTGCGAATGGCGTACTGCTGCGCCGCTCGGGGACTGGCCTCGGTATCCACCTTCACAAAGCGCACCTGCGGCATTTGCCGTGCGGCCTGTGCAAAGTGCGGCGCCATCATCTTGCACGGTCCGCACCAGTCGGCCCAAAAGTCCACCACCACGGGCAACTCCGTGCCTTGCAAAAACCCCGGCAACGCAGCATCCCCCAGCGCCACAGGCTCGGGGGCCATCAAGTCATGACGGCAGCGACCACAGCGAACCTCTTGATCCAGCTTGTCATCGGCCACCCGGTTCTTGGCGCCGCACGCAGGACACACCAGATGCATCATGCGCCCCCATCAGCAGCCAGGTTCCAGACCCAGCTTGCGCAAAATGGTTTCCATCAGGCACCAGCGGGTGAGCGCACTCTGCAACAAATTGGCGCCCACAAATGCGGTGAACGCCAGCCACCACGGGCTCACAAAGACCGGACTGCCCTCGATGCCCATGGCCAGTGAGGCCAGGATGAACAAGCCAGCGACGAGACGAACGAGTTGCCAAGATTTCATGATGAAGCTCCTTTCAAAAATCAATGTGCATGGGCCTTGCGGTAGGCCATGTAATACAAGGTGGGGATGACCACCAGGGTCAACAAGGTAGACACAAAAATACCGAAGATCAGCGAGATCGCCAGGCCGTTGAAGATCGGGTCATCCAGAATGAAGAACGCGCCCAGCATGGCCGCCAGCCCGGTCAGCATGATGGGCTGCGCGCGGGTGATGGCGGACTGCACGATGGCTTGCGCAAACGGCACGCCTTCACGCACCTGCAACCCAATGAAGTCCACCAGCAAAATGGAGTTGCGCACGATGATGCCCGCCAGCGCAATCATGCCAATCATGCTGGTAGCGGTGTATTGCGCCCCCAAGAGGGCATGGCCCGGCATCACACCAATGATGGTCAGCGGAATGGGCGCCATGATGATGAGCGGCGTAAGGTAAGAGCCGAACTGTGCCACCACCAGCAAGTAGATCAGAACCAGACCCACGGCATAGGCCGCGCCCATGTCACGGAACGTTTCATAAGTGATTTGCCACTCGCCATCCCACTTCAAACCGTAGCCACGCCAGGCGTCACTGGGTTGACGTATGAAGTATTCCTGCAGGGTGGCACCATCCGGCGTCTGGATGGTCTGAATGGCACGACGCATCTGAAACATGCCGTACAGCGGGCTGTCCACCCGCCCGGCCATGTCGGCCACCACAAAGTTCACGGGCAACAGGTCCTTGTGCATCACAGGTTGCTCACGCACCGTGTCACTGATCGTGACCAACTCTCGGATCGGCACCACCTTGCCGGCCGCGTTCTTGACCCCCAATTGCAGCAGCGCCTCCAGATCACCATGCCGCTCGGGCGGCAGTTGTACCCAGGCAGATGCTGGGTACTTGCTGCCATCATGGACATAGGTCACGGCCTCACCCGACAAACCGGCACGCAAGGTGGACACAATGGCCTGTTGCGGCACACCCAGGGTGGCCGCCTTGCGCCGATCCACCAGCAACAGTTTGCGCGGTGCGGTGCCAATGCTGCTGTCATCCACATCCACCACCCCCGGGGCTTGCTCAAACACGGTGCGCACGGCCTTGGCCACCTGGCGCCGACCGTCTTCGTCCGGCCCATAAATCTCGGCCACGATGGGTGCCAGCACGGGCGGTCCGGGCGGCACTTCCACCACTTTCACATTTGCACCATGGCGTTGTCCGATCTCCTGTAATGCAGGCCGAACACGTGTAGCAATGGCGTGGCTTTTTTCATGACGCTGAGATTTGTCCACCAGGTTGACCTGCAAGTCACCCACCTCGCCGCCAGCACGCAGGTAATACTGACGCACCAGGCCGTTGAAGTTGATGGGCGCCGATGTCCCCGCATACGCCTGATAGTCTGTCACCTCGGGCACGGTGGCCAGGTAGCCGCCCAACTCGTGCAGCACCGCAGCGGTTTTTTCCAGCGGCGTGCCCGCTGGCATGTCCACCACCACCTGGAACTCTGACTTGTTGTCGAACGGCAGCATCTTGAGTTGAACCAGGCCCGCCACGGGCAGCGCCACCGAGAGCACGATCAACAAGGCCACGCCCAGCCCCATCAGTCGGCGATTGCGCCCCCCGCGCACCGGGTCGAGCAACGGTTGAAACACACGTTCAAACCAGGGCGCAAGACGCGCACTGAGACCCGAGTGGGCAACGGCAGACGCTGCACCGTGAGCACCTTCGGCGTGAGGCACGGCTTTCATCCACAAACGCGACAACCAGGGTGTGACCACAAAGGCGATGGCCAGCGACAACAGCATGCCCATGCTGGCGTTGATGGGGATGGGGCTCATGTAAGGCCCCATCAAGCCGCTCACGAACGCCATGGGCAACAAAGCAGCAATCACGGTCAACGTGGCCAGGATAGTGGGCCCGCCCACCTCATCTACAGCGCCGGGAATGATCTGGGCCAGCGTGCGCCCCGGAAATAGCTGCTGATGCCGATGGATGTTCTCCACCACCACGATGGCGTCGTCCACCAAAATGCCAATGGAGAAGATCAACGCAAATAAGGACACCCGGTTCAACGTGAAGCCCCAGGCCCAGGAGGCAAACAGCGTCACGGTCAGGGTGAGGATCACTGCCGAACCCACAATCGCGGCCTCACGCCGCCCCAGCGCGATGAACACCAGCGCCACCACTGAAACCGTGGCAAACAACAACTTCTGGATCAGCTTCTTGGCTTTGTCGTTGGCGGTCTCACCGTAGTTGCGCGTGGTGACCACTTCGACGTCATCCGGAATCACCGTGCCTTTGAGCTGGGCCACACGCGCCATCACCGCATTGGCCACATCAATGGCGTTCTCACCCGTCTTCTTGGTGATGGACAAGGTCACAGCGGGGAACTCTCCGCCCCCCTGTGCCTCACTTTTTCCATGCCAGACATAGCGCTGGGCAGGCAGCGGCCCCTCGCTCACCTCGGCCACGTCCTTGAGAAACACCGGACGGCCATCACGCACCTGCACCACCAGGTCAGCCACCTCGCGCGCGTCCGTGAGGTAGGGGCCCGCCTCCACCGTCACCACGCGGTCCGCGCCCAGCAAGTCACCCACCGGCATGCCTTGGTTGGCTGACTGCAAGGCGCGACGAATCTCGGGCACGGTCACACCAGAGCCCGCCATGCGCGCCGGATCAATGTGCACCCGCACCGCACGTCCCGGGCCACCGAGGGCGACCACGTCGCGCGTGCCCGGCACACGCTTGAGATCCAGTTCGATGCTGTGTGCAACGCGCTCCAGGTCATAGCTGCCCGTATCGTCACGCGTGCCATGCAATGTGAGGGCCACGATAGGCACATCGTCAATGCCCTTGGGCTTGATGAGTGGCTCCAGCACGCCCAGGTCGCGCGGCAACCAGTCCGCGTTTTCTCGGATGGTGTCGTGCAAACGCACCAGCGCCTCGGTGCGTGGCACACCCACCTTGAACTGCACCGTGAGCACCGCCACGCCCGGACGGGACACGGACATCACATGCTCCACACCCGCGATCTTGGACAGCACCTGCTCGCCGGGAATGGCCACCATCTGCTCGACGTCACGTACGGATGCGCCGGGGAACGGCGCAATCACGTTGGCCATCGTCACATTGATTTGTGGCTCTTCCTCGCGCGGTGTGACCAGCACGGCGAAGACACCCAACAGCAGCGCCACCAGGGCCAGCAACGGCGTGATTTGCGCCGATTGGAACAGCGCGGCGATACGACCGGAAACGCCCATGTTTGGAGTGCTCATGCCAGACCTTTCAGCGCGACGCACCCACGCGGGCAGGCTCCAGCACCACTTTGTCGCCCGCAGACACGCCACTGAGCACCTCCACCTGATCCCCTTGCGCGCTGCCCAGACGCACCTGGCGCAAGCGGGGTTTGTTCTGTGCATCCAGCACATACACCCCGGTCAGTTCGGCGCGCTTGACCACCGCGCGTTGCGGTACCTGCACCCGGGCCGAAGCCAATGGCCCACCTTGCGTGCTGGGCAGCCACACGCGCGCAAACATGCCAGGCGCCAGACCAGGCGCTTGGGCGGGTAAGGCCAGGCGCAACTGGGCGGTGTGGGTGGAAGCGTCCACCGTGGGAAGCCACTGCACTTGCGTGGCGGTTTGAGCACCCTGCCCCGACACTTCATAGCGGACTGCAAGGTTGGCCGTGGTGGCCGAAGGCATCAAGGCCTGGGGAACATTGGCGGTGATGCGCAAGGCAGCGGGGTCATGCATGACCACCAGCGGGCGCCCCGGCATGGCCATGTCGCCCAGCGTGACCGGCACTTCACTCACCACACCGCTGAAAGGCGCTTGCACCACAAAGAAGCCTGTCTGGGCCTGCGTCATGCGCGTTTGCGCCTGCAACGCCTGCACCTGCGCCTGAGCCGCCTCCCAATGTGCCTGCGCGCGGTCCAGCGCGCCCTGGCTGATGTATTGTTTTTGGAACAGTTGCTGCTGTCGCTCCAACTCACGGGCCGCCACCTTCAACTGCGCCTGTGCGGCTTCCAGTTGCGCCGTGCTGCCCGCAACCTGCTGCTGCGCCACACGTGCATCAATCCGTGCAAGCTCCTGACCCGCACGCACCTTGTCACCAGCCTTCACCGACAGGCTCACCACGGCCCCGGGAACCTGCGTGGACAGGGTGGCTTGTCGAACCGCCTCCACCACGGCATCCACACTGACCTCGCGCATGCCAGGTGCCCCGGCTTGAATGCTCAGCACTTCCAAGGGCACAGCATCCCCCGCCCACACGCGCCAAGGCAGGGCCAGGGTCATCAACAAGGGGAGTGTCAAGGTGGTCCGTCGCTTCATGAGGGGTTACTCGTCAATTTTTTACGTTATTGCCTTATTGCAAGATTGTGCAATAATACAATCATTCTGAATCACTCGTCAAACCCATCTGCCTTCACCCTTCTCTTCCAGGAAGCGCACATGAAAGATCTCCCTGAACAGGCACTGCACGAAATTGCAGGCTACTTTCAAGCCCTCTCTGACGCCACTCGGCTGAAGATCCTGAATCTTTTGCGAGCACGGCCCCACAACGTGGGTGAACTCGCCCAGCTCACTGGCTATTCGGCGGCCAATGTGTCTCGCCACCTGGCCCAGATGGCGCAGCACGGCATCGTGGCGCGTGAAAGCCGTGGCACCAGCGCCTTTTACCGCATTGCCGATGAATCCATCTATGCGCTGTGCGACCTGGTGTGCGGCAACATCGCCCGCCGCCATGAACAAGCCGCCCCCACGCGGGCACTGATGGCCGCCACACTG
Organism: Limnohabitans sp.; assembly: GCA_018883305.1. Classification (GTDB taxonomy): domain Bacteria; phylum Pseudomonadota; class Gammaproteobacteria; order Burkholderiales; family Burkholderiaceae_C; genus Limnohabitans. The sequence continues at coordinate 18,277 of VEQI01000011.1, forward strand.
GCCTGAACCCATCCCTTGCCATCTTCTCCGGGAGTCCTTGCATCATGAGTACGTTTGAACACAAAGCCCTGATCCAAAACATCAGTCAGTCCATGGCCAACCTGCGCAAGGCCCAACCCGAGGCCATGCAGGGTTTCGGTCAGCTGGCCAAAGCAGCCATGGCAGAGGGTGCCGTTTCGGAAAAGCACAAGGAGTTGATTGCGCTGGCCATTGGCATCACGCAACATTGCTCTGGTTGCATCGGCTTTCACGTCAAGGCCCTGCGCCGCCTGGGTTGCTCGCGCCAGGAGCTGGAGGAAATGCTGGCCATCTGCGTCTACATGGGCGGTGGTCCTGCCCTGATGTACGCCTCCGAGGCCCTGGCCGCGTGGGATGCTTTTGCGCCCGACAACGCCTGACCCCATCCGCGTGGGTCACCTTCAACGCGTGACCGCGCCGTAAACCTGTCTGTTCAACAAGGAGATTTCAATGAAGAAAAATGTCGGCGGCATCGACCGCGTGCTGCGTATCGTGGTGGGATTGGTCCTGGTGGCGCTGGCGGCCACTGGCCAGATCGGGCTATGGGGCTGGCTGGGACTGATCGTGCTGGGCACCGGCTTGATGAGCCATTGCGCGGCTTACTCTCTGTTTGGTTTCAATACCTGCACCGTCAAGTCAGAGGACCCGCCGCAGGCCTGACTCACAGCAGTTGGGCTTTTTGCGCCTTGAGCACCGCCTGGGTGCGGTTGAACACGCGCAACTCCTTGAAGATCTGCCCGACGTGGATCTTCACGGTCTGCTCGCTGATCTCAAGCTGATCAGCAATGATTTTGTTGGGATGGCCCTGCGCGATCAGCCCCAGCACCTGCCGCTGACGATCCGTCAGGCGGTAAGTCTCCTGGGCAGCGGCTGTGGTGCCGGTAGGCTCGGTCGGCAGCTGGATCAGTGCGGCCAACTTGTCGCAGATCAGCGTGCTGGTGCTGTTTTTGGACAGAAACAGTGTCGCTCCGGCCGCCACGGTGCGGGGTTCCCACAATTTCTCATCCAGCCCGGAGATGGCCACCACATGCAGCACCTGGGGCAAGGCCTTGAAGGCCTTGATGCCCGCCAGACCGCTCAGACCCGGCATCAGCACGTCCATCAGCACCACCCACTTGTCGGCACTGCCCGTCAGCGCTGCCAGGCCCTGGTCCGCCCCCGCCACGGCCATGACAGGCACCCCTTGCGACGCAAAGCACTGTCCGATTTTTTCGGACAGCGCATCCCGGTAAACCGGGTGGTCATCGATGATCATGATGCGCAACAAGGGAACCCCATCTACAGTTACCCCAAGATGCTAGTGCGACTGACCCGATCTAGACAATCGCCTATCAGTTCTAGGGAGAACTTGTCAATATGAAAACCGTTTGTGAATCCAGCCGCCGCCACGGCTCCCACAGGTGAATTGCCCCCTGAGGATTGCAACGCTTACACAAGTCTGACCCGAATAATGACTAAATTGTCATCAAGCACTGCGTCAGTTCGGTCACATCCCGCACTCGGTGGAGCTGGGGCAACTGCCCCAGCAAGACATCGATCTGTTTGCGTGTGGGCGGATGCGGCGCATAGGCCAGGCAATCCTCGAAACGGGCCAGGTGCTGGGCATCTGTCAGGTCTGCCCCCGGGAAGCCCGGAGCGATATCCAAGGCCTGGTGCAAGCGCTGTCCGGCACGGGTGGTGATGGTCAGATCCACGGCCGTGTGCCCACGCGCGTCCAGCGCCGCGTCGGCCACCACGCGAATCTGACGAGCCAGTGCCTGCACTTGTGAATCGTTGACTTCAGCCGGCGAAAAATGTTGCAGGCGTGATGCACCCCGCACCAGGGCATTGGCCACACAGTAGGCGGCGCTGAATTGCGCATCCACTCGCGGGTTGTCACCCACCTTGAAGTCATGCCCCACCAGCCGGTGGGCATACGGCGGCAACCGCACCTCGGCCACAGCCACATCTTCGGCCCGCAAACCGTGCGACTGGATCAGGGCAAGGGTCAGTTCCGTCACGCCCTGTGTCACGCCGCAACTGGGGTATTTTTTGAACACCACGCGATGCAGTCGCCATTCACGGCCCAGATCCGCCACCACCGCCGACAGGTCCAGGGTGTCACGGCCGTACAAGTGGCCGTACCCATAATGCCCGCTCAAAAATTGAGACGGGCCGGTGATGCCACGCTGGGCCATCTGGGCACATTGCACCCCCGCCTGTGCCACCCACCCCTGAACGATACGCACCCCCAGCGAGCCATCCACATGGCTTTGAAAGCTGCCCCCACACCGGTTAAAGGCCAGCGCCAGCGCCTGATGCGTTTGTACCGCCGTCAGTCCCAGAATGCGTGAGGCCGCCGCTGTGGCCGAGAACACCACCGCAATGCCGGTGGGGTCAAAGCCATCGTATTGCGCCTCACTCAGGTTCATGCGAGAGCTGATCTCGGCACCCG
>VEQI01000012.1 GCA_018883305.1 Limnohabitans sp.
GATGACCCCCGCGCCCAACGAAGAAGGCGGCCTGGCCAACGCCATTTACGGCTCGTTTCTGATGGTGTTGCTGTCCACCCTGGTGGGCACACCGGTGGGCGTTCTGGCCGGTATTTATCTGTCCGAATACAGCCCGCGTAGCCTGTTGTCTTCGATCACCCGTTTCGTCAACGACATTCTGTTGTCCGCGCCGTCCATTGTGATTGGTTTGTTTGTGTACACCTTGATCGTGGCGCGCTTCAAGTCGTTCTCCGGTTGGGCCGGGGTGGTGGCCTTGGCGCTGATTGTGGTGCCGGTGGTGATTCGCACCACCGAAAACATGCTGCAACTGGTGCCTGCGGGTCTGCGTGAGGCGGCCTACGCACTGGGCACACCCAAGTGGAAGGTCATCACCAGCATCACCTTGCGTGCGGCGCGTGCTGGCGTGGTCACAGGCGTGTTGCTGGCCGTGGCCCGCATCTCGGGTGAAACTGCCCCCTTGCTGTTCACCGCTCTGAGCAACCAGTTCTGGACGTCCAGCCTGTCCGAGCCCATGGCCAGCCTGCCTGTCACCATTTTCAAATTTGCGATGAGCCCTTATGAGAACTGGCAGCAACTGGCCTGGGCCGGGGTCTTCCTCATCACCATGGCCGTGCTGGGCCTGAACATCCTGGCGCGTGTGGTCACCCGTCAAAAAGATTGATTGAAAGATTTCAACATGGACACCGCCCTGCAAACCCGCGCCAAGATCAAGGTTCAGGATCTGAACTTTTACTATGGCAAGTTTCATGCGCTCAAGAACATCAATCTGGAAATTCCAGAAAACCAGGTGACGGCCTTCATCGGCCCCTCGGGCTGTGGCAAGTCCACCTTGCTGCGCATCTTCAACCGGATGTATGAGCTCTACCCGGAGCAGCGTGCCGAAGGGGTGGTGGAGTTTGAAGGGGAAAACCTGCTGCAGTCCAAGCGCGACGTGGCTCTCATTCGGGCCAAGATCGGCATGGTCTTCCAAAAGCCCACCCCGTTTCCCATGTCCATCTACGACAACATTGCCTTCGGCGTGAAGTTGTTTGAAAACCTCAGCAAGAGCGACATGGAAGACCGCGTGGAGTGGGCGCTGCGCAAAGCCGCACTGTGGACCGAAGTCAAGGACAAGCTGCAGCAAAGCGGCTCTGGCCTGTCGGGCGGGCAACAGCAGCGTCTGTGCATTGCCCGGGGTATTGCCATCAAGCCCGAGGTGCTGTTGCTGGACGAGCCCTGCTCGGCACTGGACCCGATCTCCACCGCCAAGATCGAAGAACTCATCACCGAGCTCAAGCAAGATTACACCGTGGTGATCGTGACCCATAACATGCAGCAAGCGGCTCGTTGCAGCGATTACACCGCCTACATGTATCTGGGTGACTTGGTCGAGTTTGGTCCCACCGAGCAGCTGTTCTTCAAGCCGCAGCGCAAGGAAACCGAAGACTACATCACCGGCCGTTTCGGTTGAAGTCGTCCAGCGCACGTACCGCATTCAAGGAAGCACCATGCCTGACAAACATTTGTCCACCCAGTTCGATTCCCAACTCAACAACGTCTCCATGCGTGTGATGGAGCTGGGTGGTCTGGTGGAGTCCCAGATCCGACAGGCGGTTTACGCCTTGTCCGAATTCAGCGTTGAAGTCGCGGATCAAGTCATTGCTGCTGAGCCGCGCGTCAACATGATGGAGGTCGAGATTGACCGCGAGCTGGCCTCCATCATCGGGCGTCGTCAGCCCACGGCCGTGGACCTGCGCTTGCTGCTGGCCATCTCCAAAACCACGGCCAACCTGGAGCGTGTGGGGGATGAGGCTGAACGCATTGCGCGCATGGTCAAGTCCATCATTGCCAACGGCATGCCGCGTGCGTTGCCGTCTTCGGACCTGCGCACCGCCACGGAATTGGCCAGCGGACTGTTGCGCAAGGCGCTGGACGCATTTGCGCGCCTGGACGCGGTGGCTGCCGTGGAGATTTTGCGTGAGGACGGTCAGGTGGATGCCGAGTTTGACGGCTTTGTCCGCAAGCTCATCACCTACATGATGGAAGACCCGCGCACCATTTCCTCCAGCCTGGACCTGCTGTTCATTGCCAAGGCCATCGAGCGCATTGGAGACCACGCCAAGAACATCGCCGAATTCATCATCTTCATCGTCAAGGGGGCAGACGTTCGTCATACCTCCGTGGACTACATTGAATCGAACGTGCTGTAAACGTTCCATTGCCTGACACCTCATGCCTATCAAGTCGACGCCACGTGTTCTGATTGTCGAAGACGAACCGGCCATTGCCGAACTGATTTCCATCAACCTGCGCCACAACGGCTTGTCGCCGCTGTGGGTGGAAGATGGCGAGCGCGCCCAGCGGGAAATAGATGCCGTGCTGCCCGACATCATCCTGCTGGACTGGATGCTGCCCGGACAAAGTGGCGTGGCGCTGGCGCGCAAGTGGCGTATTGACCCGCGTACCAAGAACGTGCCCATCATCATGCTCACTGCCAAAGTGGATGAGCATGACAAGGTGCAGGGGCTGGACGCTGGCGCGGATGACTACATCACCAAGCCCTTCTCGGTGTCCGAGTTGCTGGCGCGCATCCGGGCGGTGCTGCGCCGACGCGCGCCTGAACAGGCGGTGCCCAACGTCACGGTGGGGGCGTTGACCCTGGATGGCGCCACGTATCGCGTGGCCTATCAGGGAGAGCCGCTCAAGATTGGCCCCACCGAATTCAAATTGCTCAGCTACCTTATGCACCATGCGGAACGTGTGCATACCCGCTCGCAACTGCTGGACAAGGTGTGGGGCGACCATGTGTTCATTGAAGAGCGCACGGTGGATGTGCACATCAAGCGCTTGCGCGAGTCCCTGGGCAAAGCCGGGGTGATGGTGGAAACCGTACGGGGCGCGGGCTACCGTCTGACGGCGCAGACGCCTCGCAGCAATTGATGCGCCCTTGAGCGCCAGCCAGCAATGCGCGGCGTGCTGCCCGCAGTCGACGTACCGACCTGGTTCAGGGCGGCAGTGACGAGCAATCCTGGCGGGTATTCATTGTGGTGTATGGTTGAGGTTTTGCTCACGCCGGGCATGCGTTTGTCCGGCGTCCACTGACCCACCGCACCAATATGACCGATCCCAAGCACCCGACCGGCACCGCTCACAGCCCTGAAGCCAGCGGCATGAGAAAGGGCCTGACCAACTACGGCGACGCCGGTTTCTCGTTGTTCCTGCGCAAGGCCTTCATCAAGGGGGCGGGCTACACCGATGCCGCGCTGGATCGTCCGGTCATTGGCGTCATTGACACGGGCAGCGGCTACAACCCCTGCCACGGCAACATGCCCCAGCTCGTGGAGGCCGTTAACCGCGGTGTGATGCTGGCGGGTGGCCTGCCGGTGAAATTCCCCACCATCTCCATTGGCGAGAGCTTTGCCCAACCCACCAGCATGTACATGCGCAACCTCATGTCCATGGACACCGAGGAAATGATTCGCGCCCAGCCCATGGACGCGGTGGTGTTGATCGGCGGCTGTGACAAAACCGTGCCCGCGCAGCTGATGGGCGCAGCCTCGGCCGGCATACCTGCCATCCAGCTCATCACAGGGTCCATGCTGACGGGTTCGCATCGGGGTGAAACCGTGGGTGCGTGTACCGACTGCCGTCGCTTCTGGGGCAAGTTCCGCGCCGATGAAATCGACGAGACCGAGATCAACCAGGTGAACAACCAGCTGGTGGCCAGCGTGGGCACGTGCTCGGTGATGGGCACGGCCAGCACCATGGCCTGCATTGCCGAGGCCCTGGGCATGACGGTACCTGGCGGCGCCTCGCCACCGGCCGTCACGGCGGACCGCATGCGCGTGGCCGAGCGCACTGGCACGCAGGCGGTGGCGTTGGCACGCAAACGTCTGGGCATTGACCAGATCCTCACGGCCAAGGCCTTTGAGAACGCCATGCGCGTGCTGCTGGCCATTGGCGGCTCCACCAACGGCATCGTGCACTTGACGGCCATTGCCGGACGGTTGGGCTTTGAGGTGGACCTGGAGGCCCTGGACCGCATGGGTCGTGAGACACCGGTGCTGGTGGACCTCAAGCCCTCGGGCCAGCACTACATGGAGCACTTCCATGCGGCAGGTGGCATGACCACACTGCTGCGTGAACTCAAGCCCTTGCTGCACCTGGATGCCTTGACGGTGACCGGCCGCACGCTGGGCGAGGAGATTGACAACGCACCGCCGTCATTCGTGCAGGACGTGGTGCGCTCCATGGCCAACCCGATTTACCCGCAAGGGGGCATTGCGGTGCTGCGCGGCAACCTGGCACCGGGTGGCGCCATCATCAAGCAATCCGCGGCCAAACCCGAGCTGATGGAGCATGAGGGGCGTGCGGTGGTGTTTGAGAACATGGCCGACATGGCCGCCCGCATCGACGCGGATGACCTGGATGTGCAGGCCGATGATGTGCTGGTGCTCAAGAACATCGGCCCCAAGGGTGCCCCTGGCATGCCCGAGGCGGGCTATCTGCCCATCCCGCGCAAGCTGGCGCGCGCGGGCGTGAAGGACATGGTGCGCATTTCTGATGGTCGCATGAGTGGCACGGCCTTTGGCACCATCGTGCTGCACGTCATGCCGGAGTCCGCCATTGGTGGCCCGCTGGCGTATGTGCAGACCGGTGACCGCATTCGCCTGAGTGTGTCCCGGCGCGAAATTTCCATGCTGGTGTCGGATGAAGAACTGGCCCGCCGTCAGCAGGCGCATCCGGTGACCGTGCCCACGGCTGAGCGCGGTTATCGCAAGCTGTTCCTGGAAACCGTGACGCAGGCCGACAAGGGCGTGGACTTCGACTTCCTGGCCGCTGCCAAGACCGTGGACCGTGTGCCCAAGGCCTGAGTGAGTGACGAAAAAGCGTGATGCCTTTCTGGAACCGATGCTCTCCATGGACACGATGACGATTGTTGTGACCGCTGTGCTGGCCCTGCTGGTGGGCGCCGCTGTCGCCTGGTGGCTGGCGCGCCGCACGGGGGCACAAACCACCCCCGAGCAATGGCTGGCAGTGCAACAGCAACTCGCCACGCAAACTGCCCAGTTGCAAGCACGAGATGAACAGGCCCAGGAGCTGCGCCTGCAACGTGAGCAAGCCCAGCGCGAGCTGGACGCACAGCGCCTGCGTGTGGAGTCCCTCACCCGGGATCTGGCCACACTTGGGGCCGAGCTGGAAGGCGAGCGTCGCCACGCGCAAGAAAAGATCGAGCTGCTCACCCAAGCGCGTGAGACCTTGAGCGAGCAATTTCGCAACCTGGCCAATGACATTCTGGAGGACAAGAGCAAGCGCTTCACCGAGACCAACGCCGTTCGGTTGGGCGAGTTGCTGGGTCCGTTGGGCCTGAAGATTGCCGAGTTCCAGAAAAAGGTGGAACACGCCTACGACACCGAAGGCCGCGCGCGGTCTGAGTTGGCCGGTCAGGTGAAGCAGTTGATGGAACTCAACCAGGTATTGAGCGCGGATGCCAAGAACCTCACCCAAGCTCTCAAAGGCTCCAACAAGGCGCAAGGCAACTGGGGCGAGCTGATCCTGGAGCGAGTGCTGGAAGGCTCGGGCTTGCGCAAGGGCCATGAATACGTGGTGCAGGAAAGTCACACACGTGAAGACGGCAGCCGCGCCATGCCCGACGTGGTGATCCGCTTGCCCGATGAGCGCTTTCTGGTGGTGGACGCCAAAGTGTCCTTGGTGGCGTATGAACAGGCTGCCACACAAGAAGATGAGAAGCAGCGAGAGGCCGCCATCAAGCGCCATGTGGAATCCTTGCGCGCACACATTCGAGGTCTGTCGTCCAAAAACTATCAGCAGATCTACGACATTCGCTCACTCGACTTCGTGATGCTCTTCATTCCGGTGGAACCCGCGTTCATGATGGCCATCGCCCATGACCCGGACCTGTTCATGGAAGCCTGGAACCGTCAGGTGCTGTTGGTCAGTCCGTCCACCTTGCTGTTTGTGCTGCGCACTGTGGAACACTTGTGGCGGCAAGAGGCGCAGTCACGCAATGCGCAAGACATCGCGGCGCGCGGAGCGGAGCTGTACGACAAGCTGGTGGGCTTTGTGGAAGACCTGGACCAATTGGGCGACCGGCTCCGCCAGGCCCAGACCAGCTATGACAAGGCGCGTGGCAAGTTTTCCACGGGCCGTGGCAACCTGGTGCGCCAGGCCGAGATGCTGCGTGAACTGGGACTGCGTCCCACCAAGACCTTGCCCACCGCCTGGGCCGACGCGGCTCGCCACGAGGACGCCACGTCTTCTGACACACCCGGCACATGGCCAGGCTGAAGCGCTGGCTGCTGCGGTTAAAGTCACGCCAAGGGCCGCTTCGGCCATTTTTGCATGGCCCCTTGGGCCACCTCAGGACACACCCACATGAAACAGATCGGAATGATTGGTATTGGCCTCATGGGCCACGGCATTGCCTCCAACCTGCAAAAGCACGGCCACGCGCTTACCTTGCTGGACCACCCGGGCAACCAACCGCTGGATGCGTTGAAGGCCGGCGGCGCCAAAACCGCGAACACGCCCATGGCGGTGGCCCAGCAGTCCGAGATCATCATTTTGTGTGTGACCGGTTCGCCGCAAGTGGAGGCCGTGCTCACGGGTGAGGCGGGTGTGCTCAAAGGGCTCAAGCCGGGCGCCATCGTGATTGACTGCTCCACGGCGGTGCCGGCCTCCACGGTGAAGCTGGCGCAACAGGTGGTGGCTGCTGGTGGTCGCTTCATGGATGCGGCCATGACGCGCACGCCCAAGGAAGCCGCGGCGGGTAAGCTCAATCTGCTGGTGGGCAGCGATGCCGATTTGCTGGCCATCTGCCATCCCGTGCTGGCTTGCTTTGCCGAGAACATCGTGCATGCGGGCCCGGTGGGCGCGGGGCATCAAATGAAGCTGCTGCACAACTACGTGTCCCTGGGGTCGGTGGCCCTGTTGTCCGAAGCTGCCGCTTGTGCGCGTCGCGCGGGGGTCAGTGGCGAGACCTTTGTGCAAGTGCTGTCGGTGGGCGGCGGTTGGGGCGCGGCGCTGGACCGCATCAAGCCGTTCGTCACTTCAGGTGATTCGTCCAACCTGCGCTTCAGCGTGTCCAACGCGCTCAAGGACCTGACCTATTACAACCAGATGGCCACGGACACGCAGGCGCATCACGGCATTGCGCAGGCCGTTCAACACACGCTGGACTGGGCCTGCAAGGCCGGTGACCCGAATGCCTTCTTGCCCGAGCTGATCGGCTACCTGGCGGAGAAGTCATGAGTTACCAGATCGTCACCATCGATGGCGATGGCATTGGCCCCGAGGTATGCCAATCCACCGTGACCGTGCTGCGCGAGGCGTGTGGCACGGGTGTGCTGGACTTCATCGATATGCCGGGCGGCGCCGGGCATTACCAGCGCACCGGACAGGTGTTGCCTGAAGAGACCTACCAGGCCTGTCGCAGCACGCACGCCATCTTGCACGGCGCAGCTGGCCTGCCGGGCGTCACCTATGCCGATGGCACCGAAGTGGGCAACGACCTGCACCTGCAACTGCGCTTCAAGCTGGACCTGTTTGCCAACGTGCGGCCCATCCGTCTGTACCGTGGCGTGAAGTGTCCGCTGGTGGGCTTTCAGCCTGGGCAGATCGACTACGTGGTGCTGCGCGAGAACACCGAAGGCTTGTACGCCAGCCGTGGTGGTGGCGTGAACCTGCGCGGCGAGGTGGTGACCGACACGCTGGTGATGACACGCCTGGGCGTGGAGCGCATTGCACGTTTTGCGTTTGAGCTCTCGCGCCGTCGCCACGGTGCACCACGGGACGGCAAGCGCCGTGTGACGGTGTGCGACAAGGCCAACATTCTCAAGACCTACGCGTTTTTTCGCGCGGTGAGCACCGAGGTGGCGCAGCAGTACCCGGATGTGGAGATCGATTACGCCTACGCGGACGCGATCACCGTGCACATGATCAAGAAGCCGGATTTCTATGACGTCATCGTGGCCGAGAACATGTTTGGCGACATCATCTCCGACCTGGGCGCCGGCACCGTGGGTGGCCTGGGCGTGGCGGCGTCCGCCGAACTGGGCTTGAAACACGGCCTGTTTCAGGGTGCGCATGGCTCTGCGCCGGACATTGCCGGCCAGGATGTGGCCAGTCCGGTGGCCACCATCCTGTCTGGGGCATTGATGTTGCGCTGGCTGGGCGATGAGCACCAGGACGCCAGCTTGTCGGCTGCGGCGCAACGCATTGAAGCGGCGGTGGAAGGGGTGCTGGCTGACGGCGAGGCTGTGCCCCACGACCAGGGCGGCACCACCCGTTGCAGTGAATTCACCACGGCGGTTTGCCGACGCCTGCAAAAAGGCTGAACAGCCGTTGATTTGACTTTAAATGTCTCAATAAGTATTTTAAAGAGACATTTAATGGTATTAACCCTTATGAATTGAAGGTCGACTCATCATACCATCATGCCACTTTATCCATTTGACGTGATGACATGAGTACTTCAATTGCATTGTTTGGCGCCGGCGGCAAGATGGGCGTGCGGCTGTCCAAGAACCTCCAGGGCTCACCTTATGAGGTGCGTCATGTGGAGGTGGGTGAGGTGGGGCGTCAGCGTCTGCGCGATGAACTGGGTGTGGAATGCTGCGCCGTGGACGATGCGCTCAACAACGTCGATGTGGTGATTTTGGCGGTGCCAGACACCTTGATTGGCAAACTCGCCGCCGACATCGCACCCAAGCTCAAAGCCGGCACCATGGTGATGACGCTGGATGCCGCCGCACCCTTTGCCGGCCATCTGCCCAAGCGCCCGGACCTGGTGTATTTTGTGGCGCACCCGTGCCACCCCAGCATCTTCCATCCGCGTGTGCACCTGGAAGGTGACCCGGATTACTTTGGAGGCGTGAAGGCCCCGCAGTCCATCGTCAATGCCTTGATGCAGGGCCCCGATGAAGCCTACGCGCTGGGCGAAGACATTGCCAAGACCATTTACCAGCCGGTGCTGCGCTCTTACCGTGTGACGGTGGAGCAGATGGCGCTGCTGGAGCCCGGCTTGTCTGAAACCGTGTGCGCCACGCTGCTGGATGTGATGCGCGAGGCCATGGATGAAGTGGTGTCACGTGGCGTGCCCGCCGAGGCCGCGCGTGATTTCCTGCTGGGCCACATGACGATTCTGTCGGCCGTGATCTTCAAACAGATTCCGGGTCAGTTCTCTGACGCCTGCAACAAGGCCATCACCTTTGGCAAGCCGCGTCTCATGCGCGACGACTGGAAGCAGATTTTCGAGCACCAGGAAATCGCCGACAGCATCGAACGTATCACCTGAAACTTTCAGCGATACTCCCCCCGTGACTGCATAACACTCAACTGGAGCACTTCATGAAATTGATCAAAACCCTGCCAGCCCTGGTGCTGGCCTCTGTCTGGATGATGAACGCCAGCGCGCAGACCGTTCTCAAGATCGGCTACACCCCGGCGGTGACTTCCCACTACGGGGTGGGCACGCAGGTGCTGTGCGACGAAATCGAGAAGGGCACGCAAGGTCGCTACAAGTGCCAGATTTTCCCCAACGGTGCCCTGGGTGGTGAGCGCGAAATGATCGAAGCCGTGCAACTGGGCACGCTCGACATGGTCAACACCTCCACTGGCCCGGTCGGCAACTTCGTGCCCGAAGTGAAGATCGTGGACATCCCCTTCCTGTTCCGTGACTACGACCACGCCCGTCGTTTCCTGGACGGCGCCCCCGGCCAGGAGCTGCTGACCAAGTTCCCCTCCAAAGGCCTGGTGGCCCTGGCATGGACCGAAAACGGTTTCCGTCACATGACCAACAGCAAGCGCGCCATCGTCAAACCTGAAGATGCCGCCGGCCTGAAGATGCGTACCATGGAAAACAAGGTGCACATGGATGGCTACAAGGCGTTTGGCATTCAGCCCACGCCCATGGCTTTCCCGGAAGTGTTCGGCGCGCTGCAGCAAGGCACCGTGGATGGTCAGGAAAACCCCATCCCCGTGATCCTGGCCACCAAGTTCTCGCAAGTGCAGAAGTACCTGTCGCTCACGGGGCACGTGTACTCGCCGGCGCTGTACCTCACGTCTCCGCGCGTGATGAACAAGCTCAGCGATGCTGACAAGAAGGCGTTCTATGAAGCCGCCAAGAAAGCCACCGTGGCCCAGCGCAAGAAAGTGAACGAAGACGAAGCCAACGGTATCGCCCAGCTGGAAAAAGAAGGCATGTCGGTGGTGCGTAAAGTCGACGGCCAGGCCTTCCGTGATGCGTTGCGTCCGGTGTATGCGTCATACGCCAAGGAGTTTGGCGCCGAGAACATTCGCAAGATTCAAGAATTCAAGTAATTCATGGCGACATCAGGCGGCTGCGCATGAGCGCAGGCCGCCCTTTCTGTTTTTAGGGCCCCCGAGGGGTAGGTTTCATGAAACGACTTGAGCAGGCTTTTCACGCCGTCAACCGCTGGATGCTGATTGGCATGCTGGCCGTGATGTCAGTCATCATCTTTTGCAACGTGGTGTTGCGTTACTCCACCAACGAGTCCATTGAGTGGGCCGAAGAAGTCTCGCGGCATTTGATGATCTGGGTGACTTTCATCGGTGCTGGTCCTGTGCTGCGCTATGGGGGTCACATTGCCGTGGAGAACCTGCAAGATGCCTTGCCCAAGCCGGTGGCCCGCTTGCTGCGCCTCATCATTGCGCTCTTGATTGGCGGCATGCTGGTGTTTCTGTTCTGGTTCGGTCTGGAGTACATGGACCGCACGCAATATCAGCTGACACCTTCCACCCAGATTTCCTTTGCCTACATTTATGCCGGCCTGCCGATTGGCTCGGCCATGGCCCTGATTCACTGGTTGCTGATCGTGCGTGATTACGTGCTGGAGCGCCAATTTGCGTCGGATGAACACTTCGACGCCACGGCGAGTGCCTCCCTATGAGCGCGAGTCTGATTCTTCTCATCGCGGCCTGCGTGTACCTGGCCATCGGCGTGCCGGTGGCGTTTGCGCTGGGCTTGTCCACCATCACCGCGTTGCTGGTGTCGGGCAGCTTCCCGCTGATTGTGCTCTTGAAAGAGACTTTCACCGGCATTGACAGTTTCCCCTTGATGGCGGTGCCTTTCTTCATCCTGGCCGCCGAGCTGATGAGCGGTGGTTCGCTGACCGAGGTGCTACTGAAATTTGCCGGCCAGTTCGTCGGCCATCGCCGTGGTGGCTTGGGGTACACCAATGTGGTGTCGCTGACCTTTTTCTCCGGCATTTCAGGCTCGGCCCTGGCGGACGCGGCGGGACCGGGTGCCATGATGATCCGCATGATGGACAAGGCGGGGTACAGCCGCTCATACGCTGCGGCCTTGACGGCTGCCACTGCCATTGTGGGGCCCATCATTCCACCGTCCATCATCATGATCATTTACGCGCTGGCCGATGATCGCGTCTCGGTGGGCGCCTTGTTCGTAGCCGGATTGGTACCGGGTGTGCTGATTGCCGTGGCCATGTGCGTGGTCAACTGGAAGGTCTCACGCGAGCGCAATTACAAAGGCGATGGCGAACATCCCACGCGGGATGAAATCATTCGCACCACCTGGATGGCCATGCCCGCCATTTTGTTGCCGGTGCTGATTCTGGGCGGCATGCGCGCGGGCTGGTTCACGCCCACCGAGTCCTCGGTGGTGGCAGTGTTTTATGCGCTGCTGTGTGGCAAGTATGTGTATCGCACGCTGGAATGGAAGGCCGTGCCCAACATCCTGTCGCGCTCGGCGTTGCTGACAGCCTCGGTGCTGATGATCATTGGCATGTCGGCCTCGTTTGCCTGGGTGCTGACCATCGAGGGAGTGCCGCAAATCGTGGCCAACTGGATTGTGGATCTGAACCTCAATGCGTGGACCTTCCTGATTGTGGTCAACGTCTTCCTGTTGCTGTTTGGCATCTTCATCGAACCCTTGCCCGGCGTGATGGTGCTGGTGCCCATCCTGGCCCCAGTGGCTGCCAAGGTGGGCGTGGACCCGATTCACTTTGCCATGGTGGTGATCTACAACCTGACGCTGGGCATGATCACGCCGCCCGTGGGTGGCTTGCTGTTCGTGACGTCCAATGTCTCACGCGTGCCGCTGTCGGATCTGACGCGTGAGCTCAAGCCCTTCTTGTGGGCGCACGGCCTGGTGCTGGTGCTGCTGACGTTTGTGCCGTGGTTGAGCACCTGGCTTCCTCGCGCCATGGGGTACAAATAAAAGGTAGCTGGACATGACCACGCAACGCATCCATGCCACGTACTGGCTTGAAACGGGAGATGACCCCCGCCGTGCCGCCGAGGTGATTGCCGGTGAGCAGTCCAGTGGCACGTTTCTCAAGCTGGCCACAGAAACGGCTGAATTGAAAGAGCGCTCCGGCGCTCGGGTGGAGCGCCTGGAAATTCTGGGGCAGTCCGCACACCCTAGCTTGCCTGGCGGCATGGTGTCTTCGCAGCACACACAGTGTCTTCTGGAACTCTCCTGGCCGCTGGAGAATCTCGGCCCCTGTCTGCCTACCCTGATGTCCACCATCGCGGGCAATTTGTTTGAACTGCGGCAGGTCAGCGGTCTTCGATTGCTGGACCTTCAATTGCCCGAAGCCTTTGCGCAAGCCTACCCAGGCCCGGCGTTCGCCATGCCCGGCACGCGTGCCTTGTGTGGCGTGGCGCAGGGCCCCCTGATTGGCACCATCATCAAGCCCAGTGTGGGCCTGAATCCGCAGGAGACGGCCGAGCAGGTGCGTCAACTGGTGGAGGGCGGCATCGACTTCATCAAGGACGATGAGTTACAGGCTGATGGTCCGAATTGCCCCTTCAATGAACGCGTGGTGGAGGTGATGCGTGTGGTCAACGCAGCGGCTGATCGTCAGGGACGCAAAGTCATGGTGGCCTTCAACATCACCGGTGAGTTGGACCAGATGCAGCGCCGGCACGACTGGGTGCTGCAGCATGGTGGCACCTGTGTCATGGTGTGCGTGAATTCCGTGGGCTTGAGCGGCATGACGGCCATTCGTCGTCATGCACAGTTGCCCCTGCATGCGCACCGGGCCGGCTGGGGCTACCTCAGCCGCAGCCCAGCCCTGGGCTGGGACTTTCGGCCCTGGCAAAAGTTGTGGCGCCTGGCCGGTGCGGACCATTTGCACGTCAATGGCTTGCGTAATAAATTCAGCGAACCCGATGACGTGGTGGTGCAGGCCGCGCGCTCGGTGCAAGTGCCTTTGTTTGCCCACCAAGCCATGCCGGCTGTGCCCGTGTTCAGCTCGGCACAAACCGGTCTGCAAGCGCATGACACGTATGCCGCATTGGGCAATGACGATCTGATTGTCACCGCGGGTGGCGGCATATTTGGCCATCCTCAAGGCGTGGCCGCCGGCGTGACCGCTTTGCGGGATGCCTGGGACGCCGCTCGCCATGGCCAGACCTTGCAAGAGGCGGCCAAAGATCGACCCGCATTGCGTGCTGCCTTGACGTTTTGGTGAGCCCGTGTCCTCGCCATCGGTTGCTCCCATGACAATGACCTCTTCTTCCTGCGCCACAACGGGCGGATTGCCGGATGGCCCGCTGGTGGCGTATTACGGCGACGACTTCACCGGTTCCACCGATGTGATGGAAGCCTTCACCGCCGCGGGTGTGCCCACGGTGCTGTTTTTGCAAACGCCTGGCCCATCCGCGTTGGCGCGTTTTTCGCACATGCGTTGCGTGGGCTTGGCCGGCACTTCGCGCGGACGTGACCCCGCCTGGATGCGTCAGCATTTGCCGCCGGCCTTCCAAAGTTTGCAGCAACTGGGCGCGCCCATCCTGCACTACAAGGTTTGCTCCACGTTTGATTCGGCGCCGCAGGTGGGCTCCATCGGGCAGGCGATTGACCTCGGGGTGCCCGGCTCGGGCGCGCGTTGGTCGCCCACCATCGTGGGTGCGCCGCGCTTGCAACGCTTTCAGATGTTCGGACAATTGTTTGCCGGCTTCATGGGCGAGGTATACCGCATCGACAGGCATCCTTCCATGTCCCGTCATCCGGTCACGCCCATGGATGAGGCCGATCTGCGTGTGCATCTGGGGCGGCAAACGGGGCGCCGGATCGAGCTGATCGATGGCGTGCAGTCCACCAGCGGGCAGGGCGATGCGCGACTGCAAGCGCTGCAAGGGGACGATCAACCCGTCATCATGCTGGATGTGATGGATGCGGATTCGCAGCGCGAAGCCGGCCGATTGGTGTGGGAAAACCGAGCTGGCGGCTTGTTCAGTGCCTCGTCGTCCGGTCTGCAGTATGCGCTGGTGGCTTATTGGCGCAGCCAGGGCTGGTTGCCGGCGCAGTCGACCTTGCCCACGCCTGCACCGGCGTCGGCCATTGCCGTGGTGAGTGGCAGCTGCTCGGTGATGAGTGGCAAGCAGATTGAGTGGGCGCTGGCGAATGGTTTTCATGGTGAGCGCCTGAATGTGGCGGCCTGCCTCCATGCGTCCACCCGTGAGGCCGAGATCTCGCGCGTGGTCACGGGCAGCCTGCAGGCATTGGCGCAGGGGCGTTCGCCGGTGGTGTATTCGGCCATGGGACCGGACGACGCGGCGGTGACCGGATTTGAAGCCTTGGTGCAAGCCTGCGGACTGGATCGCGCACAGGCGGCGCAAATCATTGGTGATGCGCTGGCCGAGGTGATGAAGCAATTGCTGGACCGCAGCGAGCTGCGTCGTGTGGTGGTGGCGGGTGGTGACAGCTCCGGTGCCGTGGCCAGTCACCTGGGCGTGCAGGCCCTGACCGTGCTGGCGGGTTTGCGTCCGGGGGCTCCTTTGTGTCGCGCCTGGTCCGATGATGCGCGCCGCGATGGCCTGGAGCTGGTGCTCAAGGGCGGGCAGATGGGGACCCCCACCTTCTATGGCGAAGTTCTCTCGGGGCATGTGAGTGACTGAGGTCATGCGTCAGGCGCCGATTGCACGCCGCAAGCTCTACCAGGAAGTGCAGGCGCGCTTGCTGCAACGCATCACCGCTGGAGAAATTCGTCCGGGAGAGCAACTGCCTTCTGAACGTGAGCTGATGGAGTTCTACGGCGTGGGCCGGGTGGCGGTGCGTGAGGCCTTGCAGGAGCTGGCACGTTCGGGCATTGTGGAAATTTCTCATGGTGAGCGTGCACGCGTGGTGGTGCCCACGGCTCAATTGTTGATTCAACAATTGGCCGAAGGCACCCGTCACTTGTTGCGCATGCAGCCTGAAATGCTGGACCACATGAAGGACGCGCGGCTGTTTTTGGAAACCGGCATGGTGCGACTGGCTGCCCAGCGCGCCTCACCAGAGGACGTGGCGTTGCTGCACACGCGTTTGCGCCAGCACCGTGAGGTCATCTCGGATGCCTCGCATTTCATTGAGCGCGACATGCTGTTTCATCGCGAGATTGCTCGCATCTCGGGCAACCCGATCTTTCCCGCCATTGTGGAAGCGCTGTTCGGGTGGGCGAATGCGTATGACCGCTCTATTGTGCGTGCGCCCGGTGTGGAGTCGCTCACGCTGGCCGAGCACGAGCGCATTGTCCAGGCGATCGAGCAGCACAACCCCGATGCGGCCGAGCAAGCCATGCGCGATCACCTCACCCGGGCTAACGCCTTGTACCGACATGTGCAAGAATCTTGAAATGTCAAAACGATATGTTTCCAAAGCGCGCCTGTGGCTGCTGTGCAGCCTGGTTGGATTGTTCCCTCTCACAGGCTGTGCCGTGGTGGCCGTGGCCGACATGGCCGTGACCACCGCGGCTACCGTGGTGACCACCGGTGTGAAGGCCGCAGGCGCTGTGGTGGATGCCGTGATTCCCGGCAAATAAACGCCTTGATCTGTGCTGCCATGGCGCAGCCCGTGTGAGAGTGACAGCGCTTGCAGCGCACGCCTGTCATTTGAGATGGATCAAACCAGGTGTTCCCTGGGCTTGATGGGTGTCAATACGGCCCATCCCTTCTCGTCGTCCAATACTTCCAAGGGAATTGGCCCGATATTCGAAGGAAGAGAGCACGATGATGAAGAAAAAATATGTGATGTTGGCAGCCGCTGTGGCTGCGATGGTGGCTGGTCAGTCCATGGCCCAGGAAAACCCCTGGCTGGTTCGTTTCCGTGCGGTGCAGCTGGGTATGGCCAATGAGCGCAGTGCGGACCTCGAGGCAGCCCTGCCTGGCGTGGGCTCCAATGACAAAGTCATTGGCGAAGTGGATGTGTCCTACTTTTTCACGCCCAACATCGCGGCTGAATTGATCTTGACCGTGCCGCAACAGCAGATCGTGCGTGCCAATTCGGGTCAGCTGGGCACGTTCGTGCATCTGCCCCCGACGTTGAACCTGCAGTACCACTTCACGGGCCTGCAAGGCTTCAAGCCTTATGTGGGCGCAGGTGTGAATTACACCAAGATTTCCAGCGTGGACATTGCTGGGGGTGCTGGCGATCTCAAGAGCAGCAGCACGGGGGCTTCTCTTCAGGCAGGCCTGGACATTCCGCTCGACAAGAAGTGGTCGATCAACATGGACGTGAAAAAGGTCTATATCAAGTCGGACGTATTTGTGGGCGGTGTGAACAAAGGCACCCTCAAGCTCGATCCCACGTTGTTCGGTGTGGGCCTGGGCTACCGCTTCTGATCACTGTTTTTCAGTGTGATTCAAACCCCGCCTCGTGCGGGGTTTTTTTGTGGTCATCCAGCATTCAGAGGTCGCTGTGCGAAAGTCATGAACGCCCAAGTCGTGATCCTTTAAACTTGTTTTGATGACAAACAGGGTAGAACTTTGAAAGTAGTTCAAAAGTTTCAGTGGGTGTGCTGCCTGAGCACGTGCATGACGCTGGCCAGTGCGGGAGAGTTCACACTGGAGAATGGCGCTGCAGGTCGATACAACCTTCACCTGACCGTGGGCACGCAGTTGCGCGCCACGGACCCCGGGGTGGACCAGTATGGGGCGATTCTCAGCCGGGTGGTGACGGGGGTGCCCACCGGCAAGTTATCCGGTTTCACTGGCGGTTCAGATCTGAACTATGAAAAGGGCAAGCCGATCTCCACCGTGCTCAAGGCCGGATTCGATGTGGATCTGAGAAAAGACAACTGGGGTGTGTTTGTCAGTGGCCTGGCTTGGCACGACCTGGAGCAAGGCCAGCGCGCGGTGCGGTATGGCAACTACGCCAATCATTTCACGCCCAACACGCCTTTGTCAGATGCGGGCTTCAGCACGAGTGCCAAATTCAGTGGCGTGCAACTGCGCGAGGTGTATGCGCACGGGCTGAGTCATTGGGGTGAAAGTGTCAAGCTGCAAACCCGTGTGGGGCGGCAGCTGCTGGACTGGGGCGGGGCGCAATTGACCCCAGGGGGGCTCAACGCGGCCATTCATGCGGTGGATTACGCGGCAGCTGTGCGGCCTGGGGCCTTGCCCGGCGAGAGCAAGTTGCCGCTGGGGATGGTCCACTTCAAGCTGAGCAACCACACGTCCTGGCAGTACGAAGGCTATTTGGCGCTGGAGTCTCGCAAGAACGAAATTCCGGGGTGTGGCACCTACTTTGATGTGTCCGCGTACTCACCGCAGGGGTGTAACTTCACGGCGGTAGGCAACGGGACCGAGCAGGCGTTTTACAACGCGGGTGCCTACATTCATCGCAACCCGGATGTGGATGCCTCTGGCCAACACGGTGGCTTGGCCGCCGCTTACACCACGGATTCCAAATCCACCCTTTGGAAGTGGTATGTGCTGGATGTGGCCGCCAACCTGCCTACGCTGCGCATCACCCTCAACAGCTTGCCGTTTGGAACGCCGTTGCGTGGCAATTACGCCAACCTCTATCTGGATCACACGCGCGTCTACGGGATGAGTGTGCAATCGCAACTCTCTGCCTCGGACAAAGTTTTTGGTGAGTTGACCTTGCGCCCAGACCAGGTGATCAGCTACAACGCCTCAGATTTGGTGACAGCATTTTTGCTGGGCAGTGGGGCGCTTGCAGAAAATCGCTCGACCAAAAGCGTGCCCGTGGGCGGTACCTACGATGCCTATGAGCGCTTCAAGGTGTTCACGGGTAGCCTGGGCGCCAACAAGCAAACCGCTGGCGTGTTGGGTGCAAACCGTTCGATCATGATCGGTGAGTGGGCTTTCAGCCACGTGGTGGGTTTGCCTGGTACCGACGTGGTGAGATTTGGTCGTCCCATTGCCTACGGGAATGCCGGCTACACCAAGGCCGATGGCAGCTACGCCGCCTGCACGACAGACACGGTGCCCGGAAAAACTTGTACAGCTGATGGCTATGTGACCCGGACCGCTTCCAGTTTCCGTGCCTATGCGGCCTTGAGTTATGCCAATCTGCTGGACAACGCTGTGGTGACGCCCTCCTTGGCGCTCACCCTGGATCTGAGTGGCTACTCCTTTGATGGACTGGTGTCACAAGGACGCCGTCTCGTGCGTCCAGGTGTGCGTGTGGAGTGGGCCCAGTCACGCTATGTGGAGTACCAGTACAACCGTTTCAGCGGTGGCGCCTACAACCTGGTGGCGGATCGCGACTTTCATGCTCTGGTGGCGGGTGTACGCTTTTGAGAGGTGTCACCGCACCTCGCGTCAACCGATGTGCGTGACCAATGACCCCATGCCCGTGACCTCCACGCGCACCGTGTCCCCACGCTTTAACCACACCGGGGGCGTACGGAACGCCCCAATGCCTGCCGGCGTACCCGTGGCCAACACATCGCCCGGCTCCAGTGTCATGTACTGGCTGATGTAGTGGATGAGTTGCGCCACTGGAAACAGCATGTCATGCGTGTTGGCTTCCTGCATGGGTTGCTCGTTTACCCAGCTGCGGACCCACAGGTTTTGCGGATCGGGGACATCGGCGGCGTCCAGCAGAAGCGGACCCAGCGGGCAGAAGCCATCCATGCTTTTGGCGAATGTGGTTTGCGCAGGGTTGACGTCAAACTGGAATTCCCGCGCGCTCAGGTCATTGAGGCAGCAGTACGCAGCCACATGATGCAATGCGTCTTCGCGTGAGACAGCGTGGGCATGGCTGCCAATCACCACGGCCAGCTCGGCTTCGAAGTCCATTTTTTGGACATCGGCAGGCACGGGCACGGTGGCATCCGGATCGCACACGGAAGAGGGCAGCTTGGAGATGATGCGCGGCTTCTCGAAGGGCTGCACGCCGGTTTCCTTGGCATGGTCGGCGTAGTTGCGTCCAATGGCCACGATCTTGCCTGGGCGTGCCAGCGGGGCATGCAGTTGAACAGAGGTCAGAGCACGCGTAGTGCGTTGAGTGAGTCCGGGCCCCAGCGATTGACGCAGCGCGGCACGCGCAGGTGCACCGGCTTGCAACCAGCGCATCCAGCCACGCGCTGCAGGAGTCAGTCCGTGCGCATGCAATGACTTCAACACGGAGTCGGGAACGGTCAGGGCGGCGATATCGTCATCGATGTCCAGCACGTGCCCGTCCATCAGCAAGCCGGCCCGGCGAACGCCACCGGCCAGGCTGAAGCTCACGCCTTGAAATGTGTCTAAGCGGCTCATGCGTAGGCTCCTTGCAGGGAGGGGAGAGACATGGCCGGTTTGGCGCTGCCGTCCGCATTGAAAAACAGATCGGCCATGACCTGGCAGCGCTTGATGAGGCGCGGCTCTTGCGGTGTGTAATCTGCCACGGCATTGTGGATAGTGCCCAGGTTGTCCCACATCAACACATCGCCTTCGCTCCAGCGGTGTCGGTAGCGGTATTGGTCTTGCAACTGGTGCGCAAACAAATAGTCAAGGGTGCGGGCGCTTTCTTCCTCGGACATCTCGTTGATGCGAATGGCATAGCCAGGGTTGGCGTACAGCACGGGCTCGCGGGTGATGGGGTGTGTCAGCACCACGGGATGCGACACCGGCGGCTTGGCGGCGCGCTGTGCGTCTGTCAGGGGCTTGCGGGTGCTGCCGGGCTGGCTTCGCATCTTGTCCCAGAACTTGGCGAAATCGTGCAGGGCCGTGGTGCCCTGGATTTTTTGTTTCCACTCGGGGCTGAGGCCGCGGTACGCCGCGTGCATGTCGCAGAACTCGGTACAGCCCAGCGGCTCACCGTTGCGCACGGGGATGCGCATGCCGTAGAGGACATTGCTGAACGCAATGGTCTTGCTGTAGGACATGTCAGTGTGCCAGTCTTGACCGGCGTCCGACAGGCCCAAGGGCTTGCCGTTCTCGACGATGTTGGACAGTGTCATCACTTCAGGATGCTCGGCATCCTGATACGCGCCGGCGACATTGATCTCCAGCGTGCCAAAGTTGGCGGAAAAATCACGCAACTGGCGTGGCGTGAGTTGCTGGTTGGGATAGCAAAGCACGCCATGGCGACCCAGGGCAGCGATGAGCAGCAGCCGATCGGGGGGAGACAAGGGCTGGGACAAATCCAGACCCAGGACACGGGCGCCCAGGCCTTCTACGTGGGGTTCTATGCGAATGGTCATGATGCGCTCCGAGGAGAAATGGTGTGTCAGTAGGCGTGCTCAAGCAAAGCCAGAATCTCGGCCGGATCGGTGACCGAGCGAGGATTGAAATACAGGCCGCGTTCGCCCATGACTTTGTGTGCAACGGCGGGCAACTGGGCCGGGGAC
>VEQI01000265.1 GCA_018883305.1 Limnohabitans sp.
GGCCCACATCGTGGGCTTCACCAATGTGGAGAACGTGGGTCAGGAAGGCGTGGAGCTCACCTTCGACAAAGAGCTGGGGGGGCGTTCGGGTTCGCGTCGCGTCATCAAGAACCGGTTGGGCCAGGTGGTGGAGGACATCGGCGAAATGGTGCCCCCCGTCGATGGCCGAGACATCGAGCTCTCCATTGACAGCAAGGTGCAGTTCTTCGCCTATCAAAAGCTGCGCGAAGCCGTACTGGATAACCGTGCCGCTGCCGGCAGTGTGGTGGTGCTCGATGTGGAGACGGGCGAGGTGCTGGCGTTGGCCAACTACCCGAGCTACGCGCCCGACCGCCGCGCCAACCTCACGGGGGCACAGCTGCGCAACCGCGCGCTCACGGACACGTTTGAACCCGGCTCCACCATGAAGCCCCTGGTGGTGGGGCTGGCGCTGGAGAAAGGTCTGGTCAAACCCGAGACCATGGTGCAGACGGCGCCGGGTCGACTCTCCATGGGTGGTCACACCATCAGCGATGCTCACCCTCACGCTTTGCTCAGTGTCAACGAGGTGATCCAGAAGTCCAGCAACGTGGGCACGGTCAAGATCGCCATGCAGTTGCCCTCGCAGGACATGTGGGAGATGTTCACCCAGGTAGGATTTGGGCAAAAGCCGCAAGTGCCCTTTCCCGGTGCGGTGGCCGGACGTTTGCGCGGTCACAAATCCTGGCGTCCCATCGAGCAGGCCACCATGAGCTATGGCTACGGCTTGTCCGTGAGCCTGTTCCAGTTGGCCCAGGCCTACAGCGTGTTTGCCCGTGACGGACACGTGGTACCCATGAGCCTGCTGAAAAATCACGAGCCTCCCAACGGGGCGCGCGTGTACAGCGCGCAAAACGCGGCGGCCATGCGGCACATGCTGCATCTGGTGACCATTCCCGGTGGCACGGCGCAAAAGGCGCAGACCATGGGTTACTCGGTGGGCGGCAAAACTGGTACCGCCCACAAGCAGGAAGGGCGTGGCTACGCTGGCAAGAAATACCGAGGCTTCTTTGTTGGCTTGGCGCCCATCGAGAAACCGCGCATCGTGGTGGCGGTCATGATCGATGAGCCCACCAATGGACGTTATTTCGGCGGCGATGTCGCGGCGCCCGTGTTCAGCCAGACGGTGCAGCAAACCCTGCGCATGATGGGCGTGCAGCCCGATTTGTCGGTCAAGCCGCAGATCGTGGCCAAGGCCGAGCCGGAGTCGTTCTGATGCAGCGACTGCACACGCCCCAAGACGCCGCCCGCTGGTTGCATCAGCGAGGCAGCGTGCGCTTGTGCACGGATAGCCGACAAGTGCAGGCGGGGGACGCCTTCCTGGCATGGCCAGGTGCGCGTCATGATGCGCGTCGCTTTGTGCCCGAGGTGCTCGCGCGTGGCGCGGCCGCGTGCCTGGTGGAAGACGGGGACAGGGTGGAAGCGGGTGATGCGATCGGTCGCATGGCCAGCTATCTTCATCTCAAGGCTGCCAGTGGCCCCATTGCGGCGGCGTATTACGAAAACCCCAGTCAGTCTCTGAACGTTCTGGCCGTGACCGGGACCAACGGCAAGACCTCCACCGCCTGGTGGCTGGCACAGGCACTGAACCGCCTGGGCCAGCGTTGTGCCGTGGCGGGCACGTTGGGTCTGGGCGAAATTGAACAAGATGCACAAGGCCGTGCCTATGTGGCCGGGCTGGATACGGGGTTGACCACACCGGATGCCGTGCTGTGGCAGGGCAGCTTGCGTGCCCTGGTTGATCGTGGGGTACAAGCCTGCGCGGTGGAGGCCTCCTCCATCGGTTTGGCCGAGCAACGGTTGGCAGGCACGCGCATTCATGCCGCCATCTTCACCAACCTCACGCAGGACCATCTCGATTACCACGGTGACATGGCGTCGTATTGGCAAGCCAAGCGGGTGTTGTTTGATGAGCAGGATCTGGCCATTGCCGTGATCAATGTGGACGATCCGCGCGGACAAGGGTTGCAGCAGCAGCTCGCTGCGCGTGCGGCCAGCACCGGCGTGTTGCCTGACATCTGGACCTGTTCTACACAGGGGACGGCCCGCCTCTGGGCGCGTGATATCCGCTACGGGTGTTCCTCGGTTCATGGCGCCACCACGGAAGGTCTTTCATTCGATGTGGTGGAGGCCCACGAATCCGTGTCCGTGTCGACGGCCTTGATTGGCCTTTACAACGTGAACAACTTGCTGGGGGTGATCGCGACCTTGCGAGCCCTGGGTTATCCGTTGGCGCAGGCCGTTCAGGTATGTGCCGATCTGTGGCCGGTGCCCGGTCGCTTGCAAGTGGTCTCCGACGTCGATGCGCCGATGGTGGTGGTGGACTATGCCCATACCCCGGATGCCTTGGTGCAAGTGCTGCGCGCCTTGCAGCCCGTGGCGCAAGCGCGGCAAGGCGCCTTGGTGTGCGTGGTGGGTTGTGGCGGTGACCGCGATGTCGGCAAACGCGCGCTGATGGCGCGTGCCGCTGAGCAGCATGCGGACCAGTTGGTGTTCACCAGTGACAACCCGCGTTCAGAGTCGCCCCAAGCCATCGTGGCGGCCATGCTGGCTGGGTTGGCAAATCCGCAGCACGTGCGAGTCGACCTGGACCGGGGGCAGGCCATTGCCCATGCCGTGACGCAGGCCGCCGCCAATGACGTGGTGCTGATTGCTGGAAAAGGCCATGAGGCCTACCAGGAAGTGGCTGGCGTGCGTCATCCCTTCTCGGACGAGTTGCAGGCGCGTCAGGCCCTGCAACGCAGGAGGGCTGCATGAGCGCCCCCACGGTCCTGTGCACGCCGTCTCCCATGCACCTGAGTCTGGCGCAGGCGCAGTCCTGGCTAGTGGGTGCGCAGTTGCTGGGCGAAGGCACCACCCAGGTGAACCGCGTGCATACCGACAGCCGCAGTGTGCAAGCCGGCGATCTCTTCGTGGCCTTGCGTGGCGAGCGCTTTGATGCGCATGATTTTTTGTCGCAGGTTCAGGCCACCGGCGCCAGCGCTGTGCTGGCAGAGCGTGATGTGCAAACCAGTGGATTGCCCGGCCTGCAAGTGCCTGACAGCCGACAGGCCTTGGGTGACTTGTCCCGCGGCTGGCGCATGCAGTTCCAGTTGCCTTTGATTGCCGTGACCGGCAGCAATGGCAAAACCACCGTCACGCAGATGATCGCGAGCATTCTGCGGGCCTGGGCCGGTGAGGCCTCGCTGGCCACCCAGGGTAACTTCAACAACGACATTGGCTTGCCGCTCACCCTGCTGCGGCTTCGTGACACGCATCGTTGCGCGGTGGTCGAGATGGGCATGAACCATCCCGGCGAGATCGCTGTCTTGGCGGATTGGGCGCGTCCCACCGTGGCCTTGGTGAACAACGCGCAGCGTGAGCATCAGGAGTTCATGGCCACCGTGCAAGCCGTGGCACGTGAAAACGGCGCTGTCTTGCAGGCCTTGCCGGCCAACGGCGTGGCCGTGTTCCCTGCGGCAGACACGTACACCGCGCTGTGGCGCGAGCTGGCGGGGACTCGCCAGTGCTTCACGTTTGGCGATGACGCCAGCGCGGACGTGCGGTTACAAGATGCCCGCTGGCAGGCCGATGCCTGGCAAGTGCGGGCCAGCACACCGGCGGGCGAGTTGTCCTGCCGTGTGCAGGTGGCCGGCCGGCACAATGTGATCAACGCACTGGCGGCTGGTGCGTCGGCGCTGGCCGCTGGCGTGCCTTTGTCGGCTGTGGCGCAAGGCCTGTCCGCATTCAAACCGGTGCAAGGCCGCTCGCGTGCCATCACCCTGAACGTGCAAGGTCATCAGGCCACCTTGATTGACGACACCTACAACGCCAACCCCGACTCTGTGCGCGCCGCCATTGATGTGCTGGCGGACCTGCCCGGCCCGCGCTTGCTGGTATTGGGTGACATGGGCGAGGTGGGCACGCAGGGCCCGGCGTTCCACGCCGAGGTGGGGGCCTATGCCCACCAGCGTGGCATTGAAGCCGTGCTGGCGCTGGGCGAACAAACCCGTGAGACCGTGCGTCAACACCCGCACGCCCGGCACTTCGAGGTCATGGAGGCCTTGCGCGATGACGTGCTGACCCGTTGGCCCCAATGCGCCAGCGTGCTGGTCAAAGGTTCACGCTTCATGAAGATGGAGCGTGTGGTGCAGGCGCTGGAGCAGGCGGCTGCGGCCCAACAAGGACAGGAGGCCTCGTCATGCTGCTGACCTTGGCGCAATGGTTGCAGGGCATTTCGCCCGAATTCGGATTTTTCCGGGTGTTTCAATACATCACCTTCCGCGCAGTGATGGCGGCGCTCACGGCGTTGCTGATTGGTCTGGCGGCTGGCCCCTGGGTGATCCGACGACTCACGTCCCTCAAGATCGGGCAACCCATTCGGGGCTACGCCATGGAAAGCCACTTGTCCAAGAGCGGCACGCCCACCATGGGCGGTGTGCTGATCCTGATCGCCATTGCGGTCTCCACCTTGTTGTGGTTTGACTGGTCCAACCGCTTTGTCTGGATTGTGCTGGTGGTGACGCTGGGCTTTGGCGCCATTGGCTGGGTGGATGACTGGCGCAAGGTGGTGAACAAAGACCCCGAGGGCATGCGCTCACGCGAGAAGTATTTCTGGCAATCCGTCATTGGCCTGTTGGCAGCCTTGTATCTGGTGTTCTCCATTTCGGAGAACAGCAACCTGCGGGTGTTCGAGTTGTTTGTGCAGTGGGTGAGTTCGGGCTTTGATGTCAACCTGCCGCCCAAGGCCGGTTTGCTGGTGCCCTTCGTGAAGGAGATCAGCTACCCCCTGGGCGTGCTGGGCTTTGTCATCATGACCTACCTGGTGATTGTGGGGTCGAGCAATGCGGTCAACCTCACCGATGGCCTGGAC
>VEQI01000266.1 GCA_018883305.1 Limnohabitans sp.
GACGGTAGTGTTCAAGAATGCTCCGAAGAACTTCCAGGCAAGCCGTCTGTTTTAAACGTGGGGAGTAAATCAAGCCGCCGTACGTCAAACCGCCATGGCTGACCGCCCGGTCTTGCACGCGGTTGGCCGGCATCACTGCCACGCATTGGCCTTTCTCGTCATGGACCAATACGGATGCATCCACAAAGCGGTCTGCGTGGTATTCCATGAAATCGCGACGATGCAGGAACGTGCCGTTACGGGATGCGTCAACCAAATCATCCCAGGGCGCGCGATGCGCGGGCGTGAAGGAGCAAACCTCAAACGCCATGCGCCTGCGCTTTCACCGCCACACCAAAGCCGTCTTTGCCCATGTCGTTGCCGTTGTAAAACACGTATTCACGCCCGTCCACGGTGAGCCAGGCCGGGTAACACAGGTGTCGGGCATCCCACCCTTCAGGAGATAAGCGCAGTTCAAACTTGTCGTCTTGTCGATGCCAATTCAAGCCATCATCAGACACGGCCACCCCTGGAAAATAGTCGCCACCCACCGTGCCTTTGGTGTAGTACATGACATACTGTCCATCACGCCGATACACGCGTGGGCGGCCAATGCGGTATTCCGGAGGGGTGGGCGGAATACAGAGTTGCCCGCTGCGCGGCAACGCCAGCAAGTCTTCGCCTTCCATGTAGCAAATCTCGTAGCGCGGGTAATCCACCCCGGCAATGGGCTCCCACCCATCACCACGCGCGAACCACAGACGCCAGCGCCCGTCTTCATACCAGGCAGTATGGACAGCACCAATGGTGGTTTGCAAGGGGGCCCGATCCAGAATGGGCGCCTCGGACAGCCGCAGGAAGGTTTCACCGGCATCCTTGGAAACAGCCACACCGGTGAAGGCCAGAAACTTGGCTTTCATGACCCGCTGAAAGCCCACGTAAAAAAGATACAGGTCCGAGCCCTTCCAGGCCACGTCTCCCATGATGACGCCGTTGTCGTCAAAGCAGCCCGGTCGGCCAATGTCCAAGGCTGGCTTGGAAGACACGCGCAGCACCCGAGTGGGATCTTGTGCATCCACGTCCACATAGCCAATGCGGCTGATGCCCTCTGCGTCCCGAAACCCGGCAAAGACACGGATGTGCCCATCCGGATGACGCATGGGCGTGGGCGTGAGAGCACTGTTGCTGGCCCAAGGCTGAGGATGGCGAGCGGCCTCATACACCAGGCCCAGTTTGCGCATGTTGCTCATGCCTTACAAGTCCACGTCCAGACTGCTTTTGTTCGGCACGGCGCGGGCGGGCGTGCCCACGTACACCTTGCCCGCTTCAGCATCCCGCGCAATGAGGGCCCCTGAACCAATGACGGCACTCTCACCCACTTTCACATAGTCGTTGAAGGTGGTGTTGACACCAATGAAGCAAGATTCACCAATGTCGCAATAGCCCGAGATCACCGCATGGGAGGCAATGAAGACATGGTTGTGAATGACGGTGCGGTGGCCCACGTGGTTGCCGCTCCACAAAATGCAGTTGTCACCCACGGTGACGTAGGGCTGGATGACGTTGTTTTCAAAGATGAAAGTGTTTTCACCAATTTTGGCATTGCGCCAGACAAAGGCCCGAGAACTGATGTAAGTGGCAAATTGGTAGCCCTTGGCTTTGAGGTCTTCATAAAACCGGCGGCGCAAGCGGTTGAGCTGACTGGCGGGAATGGCCACAAACACATGGAACTGGCCTGGGGGAAAACGCGTCTCAATCTCTTCATAAGGAATGACGGGCCGCCCTTCCAGGGTGGGCTCTTTGAGATAGGCAGACTCCACGCAGAAAGCCTGCACATCAAAGTCTGAATCGTGGGTGAAATATTCGTTCGCAATCATGGCGAACTCACCCGCGCCCACAATCACCAAAGGCTTGCTCATGCTGTTGCTCCTTGCACCAGGCGCTGAAATTCAGCGTAGTCACGGACATAGTCCGACGGATCGTAAAGCCGGTTGGCCAACACCACCAATACGCAATCCGGGGAGAAATGGTGCATTTCCCGCCAGATCATGGACTTCATGTACAAGCCCTGGTTGGGCGAGTTCAGTAGGAATTCTTGACGTTGCTGGCCATCATCGGTCACAAAGGTGCACTGCCCCGCCACGCAGATGGCCACTTGCTCCAGATCACGGTGCGCATGAAAGCCCCGGCTGATGTCCGGCAGGGTGCCGTGAATCACGTACACGCGCTTGACCGAGAAGGGAATTTCCTTGTGCTCTTCCAAAGGCGTAAGCCATCCACGATGGTCGCCAATGGCATGAAAGTCGATGAGCCGGGGTTGCGTGGCTGCGCCAGAGGGGGGCATGGGTGGCCTTTGGGGGGATTCAAGGGGCTGGGTCATGGTGTCAGGCAGCGTGGGCGCAACGTTAGAGATAGACCCAGTCGGGCTGATGCAGGGCTTTCATGGCCTGCGCATTCAAGGCTTCATCCTTGAGCCAGCGGCTGGGTGAAACCACCAGACGGTTCGGGGCATCATTCAACCAGGCAGCTGTCCAACTGAAGCCGCTGTTGCAGATGATGTTGCCATGGCAGCGAGACATCAAGACAAAATCTTCTTCGCTGGCCAACGACGACACAGCAACCGAGCCGGACGGCAACGTGGGAAGCAAGTGCTGGGTGACCCAGGCGGGATCGTCCGAGAAGACAAAAAACTGGGCATTGGCATGCGCGCGCAGCACCACGTTCACCGCTTGATGAAAATAATCCAGTCCGGTCAGCGCATGGAATTGCGCAGCGGAGGCGTTGGAGATGAAATCACCCCGACGAACATGCAAGGACACAGGATAAGCCGCCGCGCTGATTTGCGCAGCATACTGCCCGGCGCGATCGGACCAGGGCTGGCGCAACTGGAATTCCTGCACCAGGGTGTCGCGAATCGGCCGTATCAAGGCGTCTCCACCCGCTTCGCCGTACAGATAGACGTTGTCCGACAGATCTGCCCATTGCGCGAGTGTGAGCGTACCCATGTTGACCTCTCGGCTGCTTAACAACGGGACACCCC
Source organism: Limnohabitans sp. (assembly GCA_018883305.1). Classification (GTDB taxonomy): domain Bacteria; phylum Pseudomonadota; class Gammaproteobacteria; order Burkholderiales; family Burkholderiaceae_C; genus Limnohabitans. Next base: position 3,020 of record VEQI01000266.1, read on the forward strand.
ACTGACGATTGACACGCCGAACCACTCGGTTCCACCAGGGGTGACCACGCACATGTCGAACTTCTTGCGGTGTGGCCACGCCTGCCACCAGGGAGAATTTGTCCAGCTGATAGGGCCACGGGGTATCGGTAGGTGGCGGATTGTCAAACCAGTCAAGGTCCAGCTTCAGCTCAGTGCCCAGACGTAAGGCCAGTGCGCGACCGACGGCATATTTGTGCAATTGGCTGGTCAAACCGCCGACAATGCGCACGATGATCATGCCACTGCCTCCACGGCAGATGCAGCCACTCGGCCCAAGGTGTTGTCCACTTGAAGTTGTCCATCACGCAGCCGGTACACCACATCACACCCCGCCACCGTGCTCAGCCGATGAGCCACGATGAGGATGGTAATGGCACCATGCAAAGCGCTCACCGCCTCCATGACGCCTTGCTCGGTTTCATGGTCCAGAGCGCTGGTGGCCTCATCCAGCACCAGCACCTGAGGGTCACGGTACAAGGCGCGAGCAATGCCAATGCGCTGACGCTGACCGCCCGACAAACGAACACCACGCTCACCCACTTGGGTGTTCAACCCTTGGGGCAATGAGTCCACAAACTCATTCAAGCGGGCAGCTTGCAAGGCGCGCAGCAAGGCAGATTCATCGATGTCGTCATCATGCTCGCCAAACGCGATATTGCGTCGCAGCGTGTCATCCGTCAAATAGATGTGTTGTGGCACGTAACCGATGTTCATTTGCCAGCCACGCAGATGGTCTTGCACAGCTTGACCATCCACCGTGAACTGGCCGCTAGTAGGTGTCAGCAAACCCAGGATCAGGTTAACCAGAGTGCTTTTACCGGCCCCGCTTTCGCCCACAAAGCCTACGGTCTGGCCCTGAAGGAGCGTGAAATTCACCTCGCGTAATGTGGGCTGCGTGGTCTCGGGGTAGCTGAATGACAGTCCTTGAATGACCAACCGGTCTTGAAACGGCAGACGTGGCGCTTCGGCTTGGTTCACAGGTTCCCCACAGGCCTTCAATTCACGCGTGAGGATGTCTAACACCGGCAGTGAAAAACGCAAACTCTGAACGGCCACCAGGATGCGATTGGCCAGAGGTATCAGGCGAAAAGCGGCCACGGAGAACAAACCAAACACGGGCACCAGGTCGGCACTGCTGCGACCACTGGCTTGAGCCGCCAGCACTACCACGGCCAGCGCCAACACGGCCAGAAATTCCAGCATCAGGCGGGGAACCGATTGCAGCGTGGTTTGCAATTCACCGGTTCTGGCACTGGCGGCATTGTGCAGCGCGTATCGTTCCAAAAAATACGCTTCACGCCCCAGCAGTTTGACCTCCTTGGCCCCACCCAAACCTTCCTGGAGATGCTGAATGCGCAAACCTTCATGAATTTGCCGATCCTCACCCCAGGTGCGAATGCGGTTTTTGGTGAGCCGATAAAAGGCTGCCCCCACGCCACCGCCCAAGACCATCACCAACAAGGCGCCCACCGGTTCAAAGCCAATCAGCAGCGCCACCAAGCCGACCAGCACCAGCGTCTCAGTCATCAATACCATGCCCGGCAAAATGGCGCCAAAGGTGAACTGGTTGGTTTCATTGATGGCGTTGCGAATCAACTGGGCCGAGTTGCGTTGCAAGTGAAACATGTAGGGCTGCAGCAAGTAACCCCGAAGCAAACGCTCAGACACACTGGCTTGTAGGCCAAAGGCAAAGCTGGCTTGTCGGTAAGCCATCCATCCCAAGAACAGTGCCTTGAGCAGAAAGACCACCACCAGCAGCACCATGCCAGACAGCACCAGGTCCACAGCACCACCGGTCACACCACCCAGCAGCGACTGAATCAAGGGAT
>VEQI01000267.1 GCA_018883305.1 Limnohabitans sp.
GCAGTCGGTCATGTGCAATAGAGAGACATTGCCAAACGACGGCACGTCATACATCGCCTGACCGGCGCGTGTGGCATCGGCCTGTGCCCAGGCACTCAGGCCCATGCCGCTGACCGCACCCGCGCCCAGCACTTGCAAAAATTCACGTTTGTTCAGATCCATGATCAACGCTCGATGACGTGGTTGACACAAAAAACCCGGCCAGGCCGGGTTTGAAAGGCTTACTTGTTGACCGGTGACTGAGGGTCGAGCAACAAGGCCACGATATGCCGTACCTGCGCCTCGGTGAGGATACCCATGTGACCGGCACGTGGCATGTTGGAGCAGGCGTTGTAGGCCTTGGCATTCCAGATCTTGCCCCAGGTGTATTCCACGATGGGCTTGGCCGCGGCGCTGTTGGGATCGGTCACGCCACGGATCTTGCCGTAGTGCAGCAGGCTGGGTCCAATGGTGCCGTAGGAAATTTCCTTGGCATCGATCTGGTGGCAGTTGTAGCAGTTGCCGCCGTTGGGCGTTTTGTCGTCATCGGTCCAGGTCAGGCCGCGGCCACTTTGTGCAATCTGTTCGCCCTGCTTCCAATCACCCAGAAACCGGCCGTCGGAAGGCCAACGAATGGTCTTGAGGTTGGCCGCCTCAATGGCCTTGGCCGCTTTTTCATCCAGCGGTTGACCGGCCACATCCGCCTGACTGCACAGACGATTGGTTTCATCGGTCTGCGTCACCCGCTCAACCCTGGCTTGGCCCTGGGTACGGAAAGAGGCTTTCACCACAGAATCGGTGAGTGCATCCAACTCAGCCACCGAAGGACCTGAGGTACAGGCGCTCAGACCCAACACCGACAGCAACACCCCTGCCAGGAAGAAGCGTGAGAACAAAGGAACACGTGACGTCAACATTTGAGCTCTCCTGCTTCAGCGCTTGATGGCGGGCGCCACCGAAGCTGCACCCTTGGCGTTCACGCCCAGAAAGACACCCAGCGCAATCGTGGCGTCGCTGGCAAAGCCGGGGTACGGAAAGCGTTGCTGGCGATAGCAATCATTTAAACGCTGCTGCATGCCCCACATCTGCCCGTTGGAAACCCGATACGCGGGCCAGGCCGCAAAGCCCACGCCATCGCCCGGGTTCTGATTCAGCTTGGGCAAATCCTGCAAGCGGATGCGTTTACCCTCCTCACCGTGACAGGATGCGCAGGAAAAATCATGCGGCCCGCCACGCATGTAGAACAGGCGCTTGCCCACTTCATAGAAGGCACGCTCTTGCTCATGCGCTTGCGACAGGTTGAATCGCATGTCCTTGGACTCGGCAGAGATCCAGGTCGCCAAGGCCGTGAGGGTGTTCTGCTCGCCTCTGCCAAACGGGGTATTGGCAATCTCGTCACCGTTGAAGCCTTGCAGCGTGACCATGCAACTCAGCAAACGCGACTCCAGATCCTGTACACGTCGCGTGTCGGGGAAGTAGCGCGGCAGCTCGACAAACACGCCCTTGACCACACCAGGCCCTTTGCCCAGGTCACACAGCTCCAATGTGGCATTCTTGGGACCACGCTTTTGTTTCCACAGGTCTTCACCCTTGGCTTCGAACAGGTCCGCCGGATTGCCGTCCTGCAGCATGGCACGGTATTCGTCGATGCCCTGGCTGGTGGTCTTTTGCGACCATGCGGGCAGGCTCAACACGCCCAGGCACAGGGCCCCCAGGGCAACGAGTGTTTTCATGCGCACCTCGGCTCAGCTGACGGTGGCTTCGTCACGTCGGGTATCGCCGCGGTTGTCTTTCCACGAGATAGCGATCTTGTCACCCGCCTTCGCACCTTTGACATAAAACTGCAGGTACGGGTTTTTGGCTACGGCAGGGCCCCACTCGGCGGTCATGACCACCTTGCCGTTGTGCTCGGCCGTGACTTCGGCAATGTGCCAGGCGGGCACCAGCTTGCCATTGCCATCGCGGCGCTGGCCGGATTCCATTTCGTGACTCATGAGAACGCGCACGGTGGCTTTGTCGCCTGTGGCCTGTGCACGAATACGCATCGGATCTGCCATGATGAACTCCTGATATGGGTAAGTGTTGGGAACCGATGTCCGTGCTCAGCCGCCGCAGCCGCCGAGGGTCACCTTGATTTCTTTTTTGGCGAACAGCGCACGGCCATCCGCCATGATGGCCACTGCATATACGTCCGAGGACTGGCCCATTTTGGCGCGTGTGGCGATGTTGGCTTCAATGCTGTCAGTCACGTTGAACATGGCCACCAGGGTGTTGGGGTTCTTTTCAACCAGCAGCAACAACTGCTTCACGCCAGGCAACGAGGTGCTGGCACCGAGGGGCACCACGGCGCCGTTCTCTGCGATATCAGGACCGGTGATGGTCACATCCTTGCTCTCGGTGATGCTGCCCGGGCCATAGGCCTTGACGGCGTCAATCACAGTCTTGGTTTCAAACGCTGCTTTGTTGAAAGCCGCATGTGCCCATTGGGGGAACAAGCCGGTGGAGGCGAGCAGACCGGCGACAACGGCCGATTGCCGCAAGGTTTCGCGACGGTTTTGCATGATGAGGTCTCCTTGACGACGAGCGTGTGAAAAAGTGTAAGTCTCAGGGGGTAAACCGGGAATTTTAGGGCTATTCATGCGCGCTCACCGGTGGGCCCCGCCGGCCAACCAGGTGGCGATTTGACGCAGATCGGCATCGGGCAAGGTTTGCGCGGGCATGGGAATGGGACCCCACACGCCTGTCCCGCCCGAACGGATCTTGCCCGCCAGGTAGTCCGCTTTGCCGGCATGGCGTTTGGCGATATCTGCAAATGCAGGGCCCACCAATTTTTTGTCCACGGCATGACAGGCGGTGCACTGGTACTTCTGGGCCAGCGCCAGAGCCGTCTTGCCTGCCGCAGACTCGGCGGATTTGCTGGCGGACGCTGTCGCGGATGCCGAACCAGCCGTGGCAGCGGCCCCCGCCGATGCCACGGTCTGACCTGCGCGTCCTTCTGGCTGTGTGGTGTCCGCCCCCCGCTGCGGCCCGACGATGCGGTTTTGTTCGCGTAGATTGCCGTGCGCGTTGCGCGCAAAATCAGGCAACAGCGAAGCCACCCGGGGCTCGGTTCGGCAATCACGCATGCAAGGCGTGTTGCGCACATCGGGTTGGGCCGCGCCAGACCAGGTCTTGCCCGGCCACATGGCATGCTGGCGCGTCATGCCCAGGCGGTTGGGCATGCGTTGCTGCACCTCTGCGATGTTGCGATCCGACAGGGTGAAATCATCGGGCACCACGTTGCCCAGATTGAGCAGGAACGCGGTGACGGCGTAGACCTCATCCACACTCAGGCTCTTGGGGTTGTTCCAAGGCATGGCGCGTCGAATGTAGTCCCACAAGGTGGACACCGTGGCCAGCTTCATCAACATGGTGCGGCCGGGATAATCCGTGCGCGAGAGATTGGCCACGTGTCCGTTTTTCACATCCTCGGCCGTGGTGCCGCCGATCAAGGGGCTGAACACCTCGTTGGACTCGCCAAAGATACCGTGGCAGTGCGCACACTTGGCCTCCCAGACATCCTGCCCTTGGGCCACCGAACCTTGGCCCGGGGGCAAGCCTTTGAAATCGGGACGCACATCAATGTCCCAGGCCTGTACTTCACGGGCGGTGGCGTCACGCCCTGCACCGGGGTAGCGCTCCTGCGCAGAAGGCGTCACCGTCTGTGACCACACGGCCAGAGGCAGACCGAGCGAACCCGCCAGCAGCACGCCCGAGAGGAGCCAGTGTTTAAGAGAGTTGAACATTCTTCACCTCCCCGTTTTCCTGAATCAGCCATGACTGGATCGCGTTGTTGTGATAGATAGACCGCGTGCCACGCACTGAGCGCAACTGCTGGTAGGTCGGCTGCACATACCCTGTTTCATCGATGGCACGGCTTTGCAAAATAGCGGGCTTGCCTTGCCAGATCCAATCGATGTTGAAGCGCGTGAGCGCCTTGGACAGCACCGGTGTTTCCAACCGGGCCGTGCGCCAATTGCGCCCTCCATCCACAGACACATCCACCCGCTTGACCTTGCCTCGACCCGACCAGGCCAGGCCCGTGATGTTGTAGAAGCCCTGGTCCAGCAACACCTGACCACCGGAAGGCGTGGTGATCACGCTCTTGCACTCCTGGATGCTGGTGTATTGCCGGTGTTGTCCATCAGGCATGAGGTCGATGTAGTTAATCGCCTCGTCCTTGGTCGCGTAGGGCTGATCACCCACCTCCACGCGGCGCAGGTACTTGACCCAGCTCACGCCTTGAACGCCCGGCACCACCAGACGCAGGGGGTAACCGTTCTCGGGGCGGAGCATCTCACCGTTCTGCCCATACGCCACCAGCACCTCTCCCGAGGTGACCAGCTCCATGGGGATAGTGCGCGTCATGGATGAACCATCGCCGCCTTCGGCCAGCACGAAACGTCCCCGTTTCAAGTCTGCACCCGCCAACTCCAGCAAGGTGATGAGTGGCACGCCGGTGAATTCGCTGCACGAAATCATGCCGTGGGTGTATTGCACCGTGGGCACGGCCACGTTGCCCCACTCCACCGCCGTATTGGCCCCGCACTCGATGAAATGAAACCGAGACACCGAGGGCAGACGCATGATCTCGTCCATGGTGAACACCTTGGCGGACTTCACCAGGCCGTTGATCATGAAGCGGTGCTTGGACGGATCGATATCCCACCACCCCTGGTGATGGCGCTCGAAGTGCAGTCCGCTGGGCGTGACGATGCCAAACAGCGACTGCAGCGGCGCGAACGACACCGAGGCTTGTGTGGTTTGCGTCAACCCCGGGCTTTGTCGGCGCTGGATGTTGGACTCGTACTTCGAGGGCTTGCCATACCCGTCGGTGGCCACGCCC
>VEQI01000268.1 GCA_018883305.1 Limnohabitans sp.
CCCCCACCGCCGCCCAAGGTGGTGCCCAAGCCCACCCCGCCCGCCGCGCAACGCGAGGCGCAAGTGGCCATTGAGCGGGAAAAGCAAAAGAAACTCGAGCACGAGAAAAAGCTGGAAGAAGAGCGTCAAAAGCGCAAGGAAAAAGAGCTGAAAGAGAAGAAAGAAAAAGAAAAGCTGGAGAAAGACAAGCAGGCCAAGCTGGAAAAAGAAAAGCTGGAGCGCGAGAAGCTGGAAAAAGAGAAGAAAGAGAAAGCCAAGCAAAAAGCCGAGCAAGAGGCCAAAGAGCGTGCCGAGGCCAAGCGCATGGAGGCGGACCGCCAGGCCAACCTCAAGCGCATTGCTGGGATGGCAGGTGCCACCGGTGGCCCCACAGACACGGGCACAGCCCTGAAAGCGTCAGGCCCTTCTGCCAGCTATGCAGGCCGTATTCGTGGCAAGGTCAAGCCCAACATCGTGTTCGGAGATGACATTGCGGGCAATCCCACCGCCGAGGTGGAAGTGAAGTGCGCGCCGGATGGCACCATTTTGTCAAAGCGCTTGCTGCATTCCAGTGGACACAAATCCTGGGATGACGCGGTCATCAAGGCGTTGGAAAAAACCGAGGTGCTGCCGCGCGACACCGACGGCCGAGTGCCCCCGGTCCTGGTGATCAGCTTCCGACCGAAAGACTGACCGCCAAAGGCGCTTACCTTCAGCGCCAGCCGCCTCTCACAGCCTGCCTCTTCGAGCAGGCTGAACTTTTTTCAGACGAAACGCACGCCCAGCGTGCCCAGGGGGCCATAGTCCGCCTGCACCACATCGCCCGCCGCGACGGTGATGGGACGGGTAAATGACCCCGCCAGCACCAGTTGCCCCGCCTTGAGACCCACACCATGGCGCGCCAGCTTGTTCACCAGCCAGGCAATGCCCGCTGCCGGATGCCCCATCACAGCGGCAGACACACCGGACTCTTCAATCACACCGTTCTTGGACAGGGTGGCACCAATCCAGCGAATGTCCACGTCGAACGGACGCACCAGCCGGCCGCCCGTGATCATCGCACCCGCCGCGGCGTTGTCGGCAATGGTGTCCACAATGGCACGCGGCACATGGGTGCGGTAGGCAATCAACTCCAGGGAAGGCATGATGAATTCGGTGGCACGCATGACATCGGCCACGGTGCAGCCTGCACCTTGCAGGTCTTGCCCCATCACGAAGCCCAGCTCCACCTCCAGCCGCGGCGAGATGTAACGGGAAACTTCGATCTGCGCGCCATCAGACAACAGCATGTCGTCGGTGAGGTAACCGTAGTCCGGTTCGTTGAAGTTGGACGCCATCTGCATGGCGCGGGAGGTCAGGCCGATCTTGCGGCCAATCAGGCGTGCGCCCCGGTCCATGCGCATCTTCAGCCACAAGTCCTGAATGGCGTAGGCGTCTTCCAGCTCAATGCCTTCATAGCTTTTGCTGAGCTGAGGAATCAGATGGCCTTGGGTGTCGGCATTGAACAGCTGCTCTGCAGCCTGCTGGCGAATGGCGGGAGTCAACATGGAAAGCACCGAAAATGAAATGACAAGGCGTCCATTATGAACTCAGCCCAGTCGATGGTCCGAGGGCGCCGTGCGCCGCAGCACCCAGGCAAACGCCACCCCCAGCATGGCCACCGGCACCGATGCCCAGAAGATGCCCTGCAAGCCCCAGTGCTCACTCAACGTGCTGCCACCAACGGCCCCAATCACACCCGCCAGGCCATAACCGATCGTGGAATAGAGGGCTTGGCCGCGCCCACGCAGGCGCTCGGGGAAGTGGCGCGTGAGCCAGGCCGTGCAAGCCGTGTGGTGCACCGCAAAAGTCAGGGCATGCAGACACTGGGCCACCAGCATGAGCCCCAGCGATTCACCGCCCCAGGCGGTCAACGCCATGCGCACCACCATCAGCCCGCTGCACACCAGCAACCAACCGGTGAGCGTGAAATGATGGAGCCACCGGCTCTGGGTATAGAAGGCCAGGATTTCCACCACCACCGACACCGCCCACAGCACGCCAATCATCAGTTTGCTGTAGCCCAGCGCGTCCAGATAGAGCGAGAAAAAAATGTAGATGCTGAAGTGCGCCAGCACATGAAAGAACGCACTGGCAAAGAAGCTCAGGTTGTGCGGTTGCAAAAGCACCGGCAGCACGGAGGGCTTGACTTGGCCCGCCTGCGCGACCTCACGGTGGTGCGGCAAACGCCACACACTCAGGTTGACGGCCAGCAGCGTGAGCCAGGTCATGGCCGGGAAGTCCTGCATGCCCCGATGCTCAAACCAGGCGCCCGCCACAAACACCGTCACCAGAAACCCCAGCGATCCCCACAAACGCACGCGACCATACAAGCGTGCATCGAAATGGCCGCCTGCGCTGACCAGGTGCGCCATGGCCGCCTCTGCCATGGGCATCATGGAACTGGTGTGCACAAACATCAGCAGAAGCACCGCCACGATCCACGGCACGCTGTCATGCCAGGCCAGGCCCAGCGAGACCACCAGGGCCACGCCCGCACTCCAGCGCATCAGCCGCACCCGGTCCCCGGTGTGGTCGCTCAGCCAGCCCCAGATGTAGGGCGCAAAGCTGCGGGTGAACGATTGAGCCGACAGCATCAGGCCAATCAGCCACACTGCCAGGCCCATGTCCTTGAGCCACAGCGATAGGTACGGATTGAAAAAACCGATGTGCGCGAAGTAGCTCGCCGACAAGGCGGCAAACGGCACCAGCTGACGCGCCGGGGTGGCCGAGGCAGCGCTCATGCGCTCACCGCTGCACGCGGGCAGGAATGGGAGAGGCGGGCGGTTGCACGTCGCCACATTGGGCGCGGTGATGCAGCACATGGTCCATCACCACCAGCGCCAGCAGGGCTTCGGCAATGGGGGTGGCGCGGATGCCCACGCACGGATCGTGTCGGCCTTTGGTGACCACTTGCGTGGGCTCACCCGCGAGGGTGATGGAATCGCGCGGGGTGAGGATGGAACTGGTGGGCTTGATGGCCAGGCTGACCTCCAGGTCCTGGCCCGTGCTGATGCCACCCAGCACGCCACCGGCGTTGTTGCTCATGAAACCCTGGGGCGTGAGGCTGTCACCATGCACGGTGCCGCGCTGGCTGACACTGTCAAACCCAGCCCCAATCTCCACACCCTTAACGGCATTCAGACCCATCATGGCCCAGGCAATGTCGGCATCGAGCTTGTCAAACAGCGGTTGGCCCAGCCCCACCGGCATGCCAGTGGCCGTCACACGGATGCGGGCGCCACAGGAGTCGCCCGATTTGCGCAGGCGGTCCATGTACTCTTCCAGTGCCTGCACATCGGCGCAGGGCGCAAAAAACGGATTGTTCGGGACATGGTCCCAGCTCTCAAAAGCGATGGGCAATTCGCCCAGTTGTGTCATGCAGCCACGGAAGGTGATGCCGCGTTGCTCACGCAGCCACTTCTTGGCCACCGCACCGGCCGCCACCATGGGTGCCGTCAACCGCGCCGAGGAACGGCCACCACCGCGTGGATCGCGCAGGCCGTATTTGTGCAAGTAGGTGTAATCGGCGTGACCAGGGCGGAAGGTTTGCAGCACCTCGCCGTAGTCCTTGCTGCGCTGGTCGGTATTCTGGATGAGCAACGCGATGGGCGTGCCCGTGGTGCGGCCTTCGAACACCCCCGACAGAATCTGCACCTGGTCGGGTTCCTGACGCTGCGTAACGTGCCGGCTGGTGCCCGGGCGGCGACGATCCAGCTCGGGCTGAATGTCCGCCTCGGACAAGGTCAGACCCGGCGGGCAGCCATCAATGACGCATCCAATGGCCGGTCCATGTGATTCGCCGAAATTGGTGACGGCAAACAAGGTGCCGAAGGTGTTACCGCTCATGAGGGAGATTATCCCAGATGGCCGGCGCCATCTTGGGTTAGTCGGAATGCCGCACTGCGTTCGCCAAGAAGGCGCTTCAGCCCTTCGCGCCAGCCTCGTTGGCATCCTTGCCCTCTGGCCAATCGCGGATGTAGGCCTTGAGCATTTTGTTTTCGAAGTTCTGGCTGTCCACCACCGTCTTGGCCACGTCGTAGAAGCTGATCACGCCCATGAGCATGCTGTTGTTCATGACCGGCATGTAGCGGGCATGCCACTCCAGCATCATGCGGCGCACTTCGTCGAGCTCGGTGTCGGGTGTGCAGGTCAGGGGAGCGTCGTCCATGGCGGAGCGCACGCTGGAGTTGCCAATGGCGCCGCCGTTTTGCACGATGCGCTGGATGACTTCACGAAAGGTCAGCATGCCGGCCAGATCCCCATGGTCCATCACCACCAGCGAGCCGATGTCTTTTTCAGCCATGGTGTTGACGGCATCCGCCAGGGGCTCGTCGGCCCGGACGGTGTAGAGGGTGCTGCCTTTGACCCGAAGGATGTCGCTGACTTTCATGATCTCTCCTGCAGCCTGCAATATAGCCCACAATCAGGGGGTGTTCTCGTCTGACTGTTGAGGTCTTCATGTCCGGTTACTCTGACCCCCATTTCGACACCCTGGCGTTGCACGCCGGGGCCACGCCCGACCCGGCCACTGGCGCGCGCGCCGTGCCCATTCACCTCACCACCTCGTTTGTTTTCGAGTCCAGTGACCAGGCCGCGGCCCTGTTCAACCTGGAGCGCGCCGGCCATGTCTACAGCCGCATCAGCAACCCTACCAATGCGGTGTTCGAGCAGCGGGTGGCCGCCTTGGAAGGCGGCATTGGCGCCATCGCCACGGCCAGTGGCCAGGCCGCGCTGCACCTGTCGGTGGCCACGCTGATGGGCGCTGGCGCCCACATTGTGGCCAGCACCGCCTTGTATGGCGGCTCGCAAAACCTGTTGCACTACAC
>VEQI01000013.1 GCA_018883305.1 Limnohabitans sp.
GTTTGGCAGCATCTTTCACAACCAGGTTGGCATGTCAGCCGAGGGCATTGCGCAAATCGCGGTGGTGCTGGGCGCTTGCACGGCGGGCGGTGCCTACATCCCCGCCCTGTGTGACGAGATTGTGATTGTGCGCGGCAAGGGCTTCATGTTCCTGGGCGGGCCGCAGTTGGTGCAAGCCGCCACGGGCGAAGTGGTGGATGCCGAGTTGCTGGGCGGCGCCGAGATGCACAGCCGCATCAGCGGCGTCACCGATCACATGGCCGAGGACGATGCCCAGGCACTGGCCATTGCGCGCCGGCTGGTCAATGAGTTGCCCCCCATGCCCGCACCGCTGCGTGATCGCACGGCGGTACGCGAACCGTCACGACCAGTCACCGACATTTACGGACTGGTGCCTCGCGACGCGCGTCGCCCCATGCCTACCCGCGATGTCCTGCAATGTCTGCTGGATGGCGGACAACTGTCGGAGTTCAAGGCGGAGTACGGCGACACGCTGATCACCGGCTTTGCGCGCATTGGCGGCTGGCAAGTGGGTGTGCTGGCCAACCACGGTGTGCTGTTTGCCGACAGCGCGGACAAGGCCACGCATTTCATCGATCTGTGTTGCAAGCGCAATGTGCCACTGCTGTTTCTGGCGGATGTGGCAGGCTTCATGGTGGGGCGGCAAGCCGAGGAGGGGGGTATCGCCAAAGCGGGTGCCCGATTCATCACCGCGATGAGTTCGGCGGCGGTCCCCAAGTTCACCCTGATCACAGGGGGGGCATATGGCGCCGGCTACCTGGCGATGTGCGGCCGTGCCTTCAAGCCCAACGCCATGTTCATGTGGCCCAACGGGCGTGCGGCCATCATGGGCCCTGATCAGGCGGCGACCACGCTGGCCTTGGTCAAACGTCAGAACCTCAAGCCTGGTGAGGTGTGGACGCCTGAGGACGAGGAGGCTTTCAAACAGCCCATCCGTGAGCAATATGAGCGCTTTGCCGCGGCACGCAACTTCGCCCGTCATCTGTGGGTGGACGGCATCCTGGACCCGGCGGAAACGCGTGAAACGCTGACGCTGTTGCTGGACTTGGCGGCCCGGGTGCCCGTGGCCAATACCCGTTTTGGCGTGATGAGGATGTAAGCCGCATGTACCGCAAAATTCTGATCGCCAATCGTGGCGAAATTGCCTGTCGCATTGCACGCACTTTGCGTCAGATGGACATTGCCGCCGCCACGGTGCACTCCACGGTGGATGCCCAGTCCCTGCATGTGCAGGAGATCGGTGAGTCGGTGTGGATTGGGGACGCCCCCGCACGTCAGAGCTATCTGAACATCGATGCGGTGATTGCCGCCGCGCAACGTGTGGGCGCCGATGCCGTACATCCTGGTTTTGGTTTTCTGTCCGAGAACGCTGACTTCGCGCGCCGATGTGCCGAGGCCGGGCTGACGTTCATTGGTCCCTCACCCGAGGTGCTCACCCTGTTTGGTGACAAGGCCCAGGCCAAACAGCTGGCCCAACGCTTGGGCATTGTCACGGCGGGTGGCCTGGATGAACCCAGTGACGATGTGGGCACCTTGCTGCGCGCGCTCTCGCCCTTGCCCAGACCGTGCATCCTGAAGGCGGTGGCCGGTGGCGGTGGCAAGGGCATGCGTGTGCTGCGCGAAGGCGACGATGCGCGAGCGGCGATTGAGGCCGCCATCCGCGAGGGTCGATCAGCCTTTGGCGATGGCCGTCTGATTGCAGAGCGATATCTTGGCGGGCCACGCCACATCGAGGTGCAGATCCTGGGCGACGGACGCGGCCAGGTCATGCACCTGTGGGACCGTGAGTGCTCTCTGCAGCGACGCTTTCAAAAAGTGGTGGAGGAGGCCCCTGCCACGTCAATCTCACAAGCCTTGCGCGAGCGTTTGCAAGCGCAAGCCGTTGCCCTGGGGCAAGCGGTGAACTACCTGGGGCTGGGGACCGTGGAGTTTGCGGTCAGTGGTGAAGAGGCCGTGTTTCTGGAGGTCAACCCGCGACTGCAGGTGGAACACACGGTGACCGAATCCGTGACAGGCCTGGATCTGGTGGCGCTGCAGATACGTACCGTGCATGACGGCTGCTTGCCCTTGAGCGAAGCCGAGCGACCCGAGCCGCGCGGTGTGGCCGTGCAGGTGCGCCTGTATGCCGAAGATGCCGCGCAAGGCTTTCTGCCCGCCACGGGTCGGGTCGATGTGTTTGACGTGGCCCGCGATGTGCGTGTCGACGCCGGGGTCACAGCGGGCAGCGTCATCAGTCCGCACTACGACCCCATGATCGCCAAGCTCATTGCGCATGGGCAGACACGTGAGGCGGCCTTTCAGGTCATGCGTGGTGCGCTGGCACAGACCAGCGTGCTGGGCGTGACCAGCAACCGCGAATTCCTGCAAGCGCTGCTCACGGATCCGCGCGTGCGGGCCAACGAGGTCAACACAGAATTCATCGACACCTGGCTGGCCAACCATCAGGCCCAGCCGGTCTTGCCCGCAGAGGTGGCAGCGCTGCTGGCGGTATGGCTGGTCCAGGGTCGTCGCCCCATGACAGACCCGGGAAGGTCCCATGTTGATGCCCTGGGCGCATGGCAAGACGCAGGGTTGACGGGATGGCGCTTGCGCCGGGTGGACACCTTGCCCGCCATCACCTGGCAGGCCAGCGGCACGGCCGGAGCCTGGCGCGTTGGCTTCGGGGGTGTCATGAATGACGCACAACAGGTGCGGGTGGATGACCAGGTGTTTCAGGTTGTGGTGCCCGAGATCGACGGTCGTGACTCGTCCAGCCCATGGTTGAGTGTGAACGTGGATGGACGTGCGGTTCGTCTGCGTGCCAGTGTCAGCGAGGCCCACATCAGTGCCGATCTGGGCGCTCGATCACTGGCACTGGATTTACAGGCCCTGCGCTCACGCAGCATGGGAGGAGGCGATGGCACGCGCGACAAGATGCGTGCGCCCATGATGGGACTCATCATCGCGGTTCATGTGAAAGAGGGCGACATGGTTCAGGCAGGCCAGCGTCTGGCCACCATGGAATCCATGAAAATGGAAATGACGATCTCCGCGCCCGTGACGGGGCGAGTGTCCTGGGTGGGCTGTGCTGACAAGGACAAGGTGGAACGTCATCAGGACCTGTTCCGCATCGAGGCCGTTCAGGATTGAAGCAACACCAAGGTGGGTAAAGCCACAAGCGCAAAAGCCTTGCCGGGCACCAGAATGAAGGGAATTGACGTCATGTCCAGCTTGCCAAGTCGTGTCGACATCCATGAGGAAGGACCGCGCGAAGGTTTTCAGATTGAACCGGTGGGCTTTTCCATCGCAGATCGTGCGGCCCTGGTGGAAGCCCTGGCGGATGCTGGCTTGCACCAGATCCAGGTCGCCTCTTTCGTCAATCCCAAGCGTGTGCCGCAGATGGCGGATGCTGCGGAATTGTTTGCCGCCATCCGTCGCCGCGAAGGTGTGCGGTACACCGGCCTGTGGTTGAACGAGCAAGGCTTTGACCGCGCCTGTGCCACCGCGTCGGTGGATCTGGTGGGTGCGTTGTATTTCTACGCCTCGGATGCTTTCAGTCGTATGAACAACGGGGTGAGCGCTGAGGCGCATGCGCAATCGCAACGTCAATGGCTGGCGCGCTATCGGGAGGCTGGCTTGCCGGTGGAGTCGGCTTATGTGATGACCGCCTTTGGTTGCCATGTGGAAGGCGAGGTCAGTGAGGCGCGGCTGGAGCAGTCCCTGCAGTTTCTGGCGCAATTGCAGCAAGAGGAAGGTGTCACGGTGCCGCACGTCTATCTGGCCGATACCGTGGGCATGGCCAATCCGGTGTCGGTGGCTCGACGCGTGTCGCTGGCGCGCCGTGTGTTGCCGGGTGCGCGCATCGGGTTGCACTTGCATGACACGCGTGGCATTGGCATGGCCAACGCCCTGGCGGCACTGCAGCAGGGTGTGGATTTGTTTGACGCCTCCATTGCGGGCCTGGGCGGGTGCCCCTTCAGTGGCGGCTCGCACGGCAGCAGTTCAGGCAATATCTGCACCGAGGATCTGGCCTTTCTGTGTGCCGAGCTGGGCATTGAAACCGGACTGAATCTGGATAAGCTGATCCAGGCGGCGCGCCTGGCTGAACGCATCATTGGACGTCGTCTGGACGGGCGTCTGATGCACAGCGGTTTGCCCACACGCCAGGCGGCGGTGAATCCCTGATCCTGCGGGTCACTGCCCCGCGCTTGAACCACAGGAGTCGTGCATGTCTTTGCCCAACACATCTCGCCTGACCCTGGATGCCCTGTTTCGCAAACGGGCCATCATGCAACCCGATGCACCTGCGCTCACGGGGGTGACGACCGCTGGCACATTCACGCTCAGCTATCAAGCCTTGGCGCTGCGTGTGGCGCGCCTGGTCAGTGCGTTGCGAGGGACGGGCGTTCAGCGGGGAGACCGCATTGCCCTGTGGTCAGAAAATGATCCGGCCTACCTGGAGCTGGAGTTGGCGGCGGCACATCTGGGGGTCATCGTTGCGTGTCTCAACTGGCGGCTCACGGATGCCGAGCAACTGCATTGCATTCAACTCGTATCACCCGTGATGCTGGTGGTGTCACCCCGTTTTCAGCCGGCGCTGGCGCGACTGGATCACGGCGTGCCCCAGGTGCGTGAATTGGGTTTGTCGTGGGACGCCTGGCGTGACGCCGCCGAGCCAGCCGCACCCGACGATGCCGTGGACCCCGAGGACGGGCTGGTCATTCTCTACACGAGTGGCACCACGGGCCTGCCCAAAGGAGCACTGATCAGTCATCGGGCCATGGTGGCCAGGGCCATGGTGTTCTCGACGGAATACGGCATTCGTGGCAGTGATGGCTATATCTGCTGGTCACCCCTGTTTCACATGGCGGGGACCGACCATGCCTTGGCCACCTTGCTGTTGGGCGGTCATGTGATGGTGTGCGACGGCTTGGCGCTGGAGCACATCGTGCCGTGGCTGGCGCAAGAGGAGATTGGCTGGCTCATGGCCATGCCCGGCATGATTGAAACGCTCATTCAGGCCTTGCGAGGGCGCACCATTCGTTCGGTGCGCATGGTCGGTGCCATGGCTGATTTGGTTCCGCCGTTGCAAATTGCAGAACTCAGTGCGATGGTGAAGGCTCCCTACCTCAACAGCTTTGGCTCCACCGAAACCGGATTGCCGCCGGCCTCTGGCGCCCTGCTGCCGCCCGGCGAGGTGCCACGCACGCTGAGCAAACGTGAATCCAGTGGCTGCCTGATTCGTCTGGTGGATGCACAAGACCACGAGGTGCCGTTGGAAACGCCAGGCGAAATGGCCGTGCGCGGTCCCACGCTTTTCTCCGGCTACTGGGGCAATGCGCAAGCCAATGCACACGACTTCCGAGGCGGCTGGTTCCACATGGGCGATCTGTTTGTGCGGCATGCCAATGGAACCCTGGACTTCGTGGATCGACTGAAATACCTCATCAAGTCGGGGGGCGAAAACATCTATCCGGCAGAGGTGGAACGCGTGCTGCTGACCCACGCCGCCGTGCGTGATGTCGCCGTGGTGCGCAAACCCGATGCCCGTTGGGGAGAGGTCCCTGTGGCATTTGTGGCCTGCCATGCCAGCGTTGGGCAAGCCTTGGATGCGCAAGTGCTGCTGGCGCATTGCCGAGCCCACTTGCCCGGTTACAAACTGCCCAAGGATATTCGCTTCGTGGACTTTGAGGATTTGCCCCGCTCCAGCACGGGCAAGATCCAGCGCCATGTCCTGGAGCAGCGTCTGTAGCCTTTGAATGGCGTTCAGGTCTGGGTGGACCGCAGGGGCAAGCCTAACAACTGTCGGGCCAGACGCTGATAGAGCCGGATGAGTCGGGCTTGACTCAAACGGCCATCGGGCCGGTACCAGTTGCTGATGCCTGTCAGCAGTGACAGCAACGCCAGCGTGGCTACACGCAAGTCATCCAGTGTCCATTGGCCGGCTTTCTGGCCGTCACGCAAAATGCTGTGGACATGCGCTTCATAGGTCTTGCGCAAGGCGATGACCCGTTCATATTGACTCGGCGACAGGCTTCGCAACTCCATGTTGCCAATGAAGACCTCTTCCTGACGAGCGGTGTGCCATTCGATGTGAAATCGAACGAAGCGGTCCAGTCGTTGCGTCGGGTCGGTCACACCAGCCATCTGGGTTTGCAGATCAAGCAGCAACTCCTGCAAGATGCCTTCCAGCAAGGTGCCAAGGAACGCCTGCTTTTGAGGCACATGGTTGTACAGGGACCCCACGCTCAGATTCACATCGGCCGCGAGGTCGCGCAAGTTCATGGCCTCATAGCCAAAGCGGTAAATGCGATGGATCGCGGCCTTGCGGATCGCTCGCATCGTGTCCGCGCCATTCACTCCTGCGGGTCTTCCCATGTGTTTTGCCTGTCCTATTGCAGGCATATTAACCTGTTGAAAGCTTCCTTGACGGTACCAACGAAGATTTGCATCTCACAGCGGTGATGGGAGTTCTTTGTCATGTCCTGAAATCTTTGACCGCCTTTTAGTGAGCTCAGAATGGATAATTTAGACAACAGTTTGAACGCCTACGCTCAAAGGCATAGACCGAAAGAAGCGGTGCTTCATGGTGATGCACGCTTTCTATAATGCTCAGCGTGCCAACCTCCCGATCTTCATTCAAACGCCTCTCCCTGGTCCATGTGGTGTCATGTGGTTGTCTGATGATGGCCACCCATGTACAGGCGGTGACTTTGGCGCAAGTCCTGTCCGAGGCGCTGCAGACGCACCCCTCCGTCGTCACACAGCAACGTCAGGTCGAGGTTTCGCGCGCCGATTGGCGCGTGGCCGAGCAGCAGTTTTACCCCACGCCTTCCGTCAGCCTGGAGCAGGTGAGCCCGTCGGCCGCAGATCCGAGTTATCGGGGTGACAAGCAGTTGCAACTGTTTCGATTGCAGCAACCTCTATGGACGGCAGGACGGCTCAGCGCCGGATTGGACCGCTCACAGGCAGGCATTGAAGTGAGTGATGCCAACCTGGCAGATGCCCGGTTGCAGTTGTCTTTCAAAGTGTTGCAGGCCTGGAGTGACTGGGTGGCTGCGGATCGCAAAGTGCAGGCGGTGGAAGACAGTCTGCAAGCGCATCGACGTCTCGATGGCATCTTGAAGCGGCGCATTCAAGAAGGCGCTTCAGCACCCACCGAGCAAATTCTCACGGAAAGCCGCATTCAGCAAACGCAGGCGCAAATGGAGGCCATGCAGGCGCAGTCCCGCCTGGCCCGTGTGCGGCTGGAGCAACTGATGGGGCGTCGCTTGGGTGAGCAAGACCAGCCGCAAGCGCTGGCACCGTACGCTACTGACTCCATCGACCAGATGCTGTCCAGTGCCGTCAAGTATTTTCCGGCCTATCAGCGCGGACAAGCCCAGTTGCGGCAGCAGGAAGCCGAGTGGCGGGAGCGCAAGGCCGATTTGTGGCCCGAAGTCTATGTGCGCGCCGAACACCAGCGCGGCAATTACGCGTACGCAGACATGCCCTCGGTGAACCGGGTGTTTGTGGGGCTGTCCAGTCGACTGGGCGCGGGCTTGACGACGGGCATGCAACTGGAGTCGATCAGCAAGCGTCGTGAAGTGCTCTTGAATGATTTGGAAAACGTCGAGCGAACCGTGCGCGAGCAGGTGCAGACCGAGTGGATTCAACTCAGCTCGGCCCTGACGCGACTGCCCTCGTTGCTGCAAAGCCAGGCCTCCGCGCGTCTGACCGCGCAGGCTTGGGATCGTCAGTTTTTGGCGGGACGCAAGTCATGGATGGAAGTGATGAACACCGTGCGTGAGATGCTGCAAGCCGACCTGGACCTGGTGGACGCGCAGACGCAAATTTTGCTGGGCTCCTGGCGCCTGGCCTGTCTGGTCGAGACGCCCGAGATGGCACTGAACAAAATGCAACAAGTGGGAGCGGCTCGTCCATGAGCGATCAGGAACACCATCCAGCCAGTCAGCATCTGCTGGCGGCTCTGACGCGCCTGGCCCGCTTGCAAGGGCAGACGGTTGATCCGACGGAATTGCATGAATTGACGAAGGCGGTTTCCAAGGCGGCCACGCCCCAGGACGCGCTCAAGCGGCTGCTGTCCGCCGCGCATCTGAAAGCCCCGCAGTGGATGCCGGCTCAAAGCCTGGATCGCACGCACGTCCCCGCGCTGTTTCATCATCCCGAGACGGGCTGGGGTTTGCTGCGTGGCATCAACGGCATGGGCCAATGGGTGACCGAAACCTATGACGAGTCCACCCAGCAATGGCGTGAGGGGCAGACCGAGACCATGCAGGACTGTGTGGTGGCGCGTGCCAGCATGGTGCCACCGTTTCAGGCCAGCAACAGCAAGGTGTATCAACTCATTCGCGGGACGGTGTTGGAAAAGCGCGGCCTGCTCTTTGAGGTGGCTTTAGGCGGCCTGGTCATCAACGCGGTGGCGTTGGCGTCGTCGCTCTACAGCATGCAGGTGTACGACCGGGTGGTGCCCACCGGTGCCACGGGGACCTTGCTGGCCTTGACCCTGGGGGTGCTGGGCGCCATCTCGTTTGAATTGCTGCTCAAATTTATCCGCTCACACTTGAATGAGCGAGTGGTGGACGAGGTGGATCAATACCTGGCCCGTACCGTCTACAGCCGCTTCCTGTCTATTCGCATGGACCAGATGCCCAACAGCGTGGGGGTGTTGTCTGGCCAGCTACGTGGCTATGAAACAGTTCGAGGTTTCCTGGCTGCTTTGGTCACACAGGTGATGGTCGACATTCCGTTTGCCCTGGTCTATGCCTTGGTGATGCTGGTGATTGCCGGTGCATTGGCCTGGGTGCCCTTGGCGTTTCTGTTGGTGTCCTTGGCCGTGGGACTGACTTATCGCAAACGGATCGATGACCTCACCAGCAAGTCGACGCAGGCCAGCAACTTCAAGACGGGTTTGCTGGTGGAGTCGGTGGAAGGCGCCGAGACAATCAAGTCGGGGCAAGGTGGCTGGCGCATGCTCAGCCGCTGGTTGCAAGTGAGCGACGAAGCACGCGCCGTGGAGCTCGACATGCGACACGCCACCGAACACTCGCAGTACTGGATTGCCGCTCTGCATCAGTATGCCTACGTCATTTTGGTGGCCCTGGGCGCCATGATGGTGGCTCGAGGAGAGATTTCCATGGGCGCGCTGATTGCGTGCAGCATTTTGTCTGGGCGCATCCTCGGGCCCATTGGCACCATCCCCAACCTGTTGATTCAATGGGGCCACTGCAAGACCTCTCTGCAAAGCCTGGACCGTTTGTTTGCCTTGCAATCCGATCATCACGGGGTGGATGCTCCGGTACAACTGGATCGCATCCGTGGGCACTATGAATTGGAGCAGGTTCAATTCGCTTATGGCAATCAGCCAGCGCTGGTTATTCCTCGACTGAGCATCCGACCGGGCGAAAAAATCGGTGTGCTCGGCCCGGTGGGAGCCGGCAAAACCAGCTTGCTGCGCTTGCTCAGCGGCATGTACCGGCCGCAACAAGGCAGCATCCAGCTCGATGGGGTGGATCTCTCACACATCGCCAAACCGTTGCTGGCCGAACAAATGGGATTTCTTCAGCAAGATGGCCGATTGTTTGCTGGCACCTTGCGAGACAACCTGGTGCTGGGCTTGCTGGATCCGGGCGATCAGGCTATTTTGGAAACAGCGGCCCTCACAGGTTTACAAGAAGCCGTGCTCAAGCGCGCTAAGCAGGGGTTGCAGCACCCGGTGCATGAAGGCGGTCAAGGCCTGTCGGGCGGTCAGCGACAGTTGGTCAACCTCACGCGGGTGTTCCTGCGGCGTCCGCGCCTGTGGTTGCTGGATGAGCCCACGGCGTCGATGGATCGGAATCTGGAGTTGCATGTCATCCGTGCCTTGCATTCCAACCTTCGACCCGAAGACGTGCTGGTGCTGGTGACCCACAAGCCTGAGCTGCTGCAACTGGTGGACCGGCTGATTGTGGTGGCGGGCAACCAGATTGTGCTGGATGGGCCCAAGGCCGATGTGCTGGCCAAACTGCAACAAACTCGACCCGTGGCGGAGGCGGCGGCATCATGAGCACCTCTCGACTCCGGGTGATGCCCGGTTTGATGCTGACGCTGGCGTCGGGCTTTGGCCTGTTTCTGGTGTGGGCCTGGTATTTCCAGCTGGACCAATCGGTGCGGGCCCAAGGGCAACTGGTGCCCGACACCCGTACCCAAGTGATTCAGTCCGCCGATGGCGGCGTGCTGGAAAAAATTCTGGTCACGGAAGGCCAGACCGTGAAGGCCGGACAAGTGCTGGCCACTCTGGAACAAGAACGCGCCAGTGCTGGCGTGGAAGAGGGCAGGGCCAAGGTGGCCTCCTTGCAAGCCGCGCTTTTCCGTGCCCGTGCAGAGGCCAATGGCGTGGCCCTGGATTTTGGTCGTCAGTGGCGCGACTATCCGGAGGTGGTGCGTGAGCAAACGGCCTTGTATCAGCAAAAGCGCAGAGGCCTGGAGGCGGAGCTGTCGGTGCTGGATGAGTCGCTGGAGCTGGCGCGGGATGAACTGCGGGTGAATGAAAACCTCAGCCAGACGGGTGACATCAGCCGGCTGGAACTGCTGCGGGCGCGGCGCCAGGTGGCCGAGCTGGTGGGCAAGATCGAGGCCACGCGCAACAAATATCTGCAGGAGGCTCGTCAAGAAGTGACCCGCTTGCAAGAGGAGGCCACGTCGCAACAGTTCAAACTGGAAGAGCGCCGCAGCTTGCTGAGTCACACCAATTTGATCGCGCCGGTGGATGGCGTGGTGAAAATTTTGCGCATCAATACGGTGGGTGGCGTGCTGAAAGCCGGCGATGAGCTGATGCAGATTTCACCCACGGATGTGGATCTGCTGGCGGAAATCAAGATCCTGCCGACCGATGTGGGACAACTGGCGCTGGACATGCCCGCCGTGGTCAAGGTGGACGCCTTTGATTACTCCATCTACGGCAGCTTGAACGGTCGGTTGGAGTACCTCAGCTCCGACACACTCACTGAGCAAGGCGCCAACAACCAGGTGCAGACCTTTTACCGTGCGCGCATTCGCGTGGATGCCAAATCGGTCAACCCCAATCTGCCGCTGTCATCTCTCAAGTCGGGGATGACGGTGAGTGTGGATGTGCAAACCGGCAGTCGCTCGGTGCTGCATTACTTGCTTAAGCCTATTACCAAAGCTCTACAGGGCGCTGGCACCGAGCGCTGAGTGTCGACTCTGATTCTCTTCGGTTGTGTTTTGGTTGATAGAGCAATATTACTGAGCAGGTTTTCGTCGCGGCTGATCGATGCGATGCGGCAAAAAGGATTGGGGATGTCCCCCACCAGGCTTGCGAACCACTTCAATCTTTCCTATTGGGGGCAATCCATCACCGTGACGGCTGCTGACAACTGGATCAATGGCAAGTCACTGCCCAAAATGGACAAAATGATTGTGCTGGCCGAGATCCTCAATACCACCCTGGATGGACTGTTGATGTCGGAGGGGCACTCGCCCGGTGTTGGGTCGGACATGAGACCGAGCTGATGTCAACCCACAGATCGTCGTCGCTCAAAGCGCTGTTCGCTCACCAACGTCCCCCATTGCGCCCCAGAGTGCTCCTCGGCCAGGACAAAGCCTGCAGACTCATAGAGATGACGGGCGGCATCCAGGCCGCGAAATGTCCAGAGTTGGATGGTGGACAGGCCGGCCTGATCGCAATGCAGCACGGCTTGTTCCAACAAGTCACGTCCGACGCCTTTCCCACGCGAGTTGTCCCCCAAGATGAACCAACGCAGGTGGGCGATGCTCGGCCCGAGGTCCTGCGCATCAATGGCCAATGAGCCCACGCAATCGCCCGCGTCATCCAGCGCCAGCCACAGGCGGTTGAGCGGGTGAACCAGGCGCTGGGCAAATTCCGCCAGTTCCCGGGCCACCTTGGCTTCAAAGGGCAGACCAAAGCGATGCGCCTGCGCGTAATACGTGCCATGCATCTGCACGATGCGTCCCAGGCAGCCCGGCTGGTAGCCGCTCACGATGCGGGTTGTCATGTCGGAAATGCTATCAGCAACGTCATTGGCGGGGGCTGAACTGCGTGGGCTGTTATGAACCAAGGGTTTCCACTAATTGGTAATACCAATTCGATTCAATACCCTTGAGGTCCATTTTGAATTGGTATAACCAATAGGAGACACGCATGCGCAAACTCAGCCAACTCATCGCCGCTGGCCTGCTGGCACTGACCGGGACTTGGGCCTGTGCCAAGACCACTTTCACCATTTCCACGCCGGACCCCGACAACTCGGAAATCACCCTGGCGGCGAAAAAATACGCTGAACTGGTGGCCGCCAAGACGGGCGGAGAAGTTGAGATCAAGGTCTTCCCCAACGGCCAGTTGTATGGCGGTGACCCCTCTGCTGCCGTGCGTCAACTGGCCGGTGGTTCCCTGGACATGTTGTTGCTGTCCACCTCGCTGTACGCCAACTTCAATCCCAAATTCACGGCCATCTCCATTCCTTATCTGTTTGATGACAACGCGCAGTTGCGTGCCTACTTGGCAGGCCCCCTGGGGCAGGAGCTGCTGGGTGACCTCAATGGCATCGGCATCAAGGGCCTGAGCATGTGGCAGCGTCCCTTCCGCCAGATGACCAACTCCAAGAAGGCCATTCAGTCACCGCGCGATCTGGCCGGCATGAAGTTCCGTGTGCCCAACAACCCCTTGTGGATGGAGTTCTTCAGCAAGATGGGCGCCGCGCCCACGCCCATGGCCTTTGGCGAGGTGTACAACGCGCTGCAGATGGGTGTGGTGGATGGTCAGGAGAACCCGATCAACATTCCGGTGACGGCCAAGTTTTATGAAGTGCAGAAGTACGCCTCCATCACCAACCACATGGCCGATGGTTGGGTGCTGGCCATCAACCCGGCCAAGTTCAACGCGCTGACCGACAAGGACAAGCAAGCCCTGCAAGCCGCTGCAGTAGAGGCGGAAGCCTGGAAAGCCAACAACGATGCGGCCGATGCCAAGCAATCCGTGGATCTGCTGACCTCCAAGGGCGTGGCCGTGAACACGCTCACGGCAGATCAGCAAAAAGCCTTTGTGGCGGTGGCCAAGGAATTGTTCCCGCGCTTCTCGCAACTGGTGAAGGACCAGAACTTCTTCAACAAGACCCTGACGTTCGTCAACAAGAAGTAAAGGCCGGCGCATGAGCAGCAACACTCCCTCACAAACCGTCAGCGCTGAACCACTGCATGCCAGCGAACGCTGGTTGATGTGGTTGACCGATGGCGTATGCGGCACCGCGGTGGCCGGTATCGTGTGCGTGGTCTTGATGCAGGTGGTGGGACGGTTGCTGGATGCACCGTTTTCCTGGACGGAGGAATTGACGCGCGCTTGTTTCATCTGGATGGTGTTCGCTGGCATGGCTGCCAGCGTTCGCCACGCCGATGCGGCGCGGGTCACGGTGTTGCTGCGCTATTTCCCACGGTTGGTTCGCCAGGCGGCTCTGGCCATTTACATGGTGTGCAACCTGTCCTTCTTTGCCCTGACGGCCTGGACCGGCTGGGCCATGGTTCGGCAGCAATGGGTCATGAACGAACAAATCGCTACCCTGGGATGGCCCGGCTGGGTGGTGGGCATCATCCTGCCTGCAGCGGCAGTGCTGTCCATCGCGGGGCTGTTTCAATCGTTGCGACCCCACCGAGCCGTGATTGCGGCCACGGATGCGGCCTGACCAACACTCGGAGATGACGCAGTGAGTCTGACGCTATTGGGTATTTTTCTGTTGCTGTGTGCCCTCGGGTGCCCGATTGCGGTGGCCTTGGGGCTGTCCAGTGTGGCCAGCATTCTGATGTTCACCTCCACCCCGGTGAATGTGTTGTCCGAGAGCATGTTCTCGGCTATGAATTCTTTCCTGCTGGTGGCCGTGCCCCTGTTCCTGTTGGTGGGACAGTTGATGGACAAGGGCGGAGTGGCCGACCGAATATTTGATTTCGCGCACGCCATGGTGGGCTGGCTGCCGGGTGGCATGGGTCACGTCAACGTGGCTTCATCGGTGGTGTTTGGCGGCATCTCGGGGTCCTCGGTGGCCGACATTGCGTCGCTGGGGGCGATTGAAATCAATGCGATGGTGCGCCACGGATATGAAAAAGGCTACGCGGTGGGCATGACCTTGGCCACCTCCACGCTCTCGTCCATCATTCCCCCGTCCATCTTGATGGTGATTGCTGGCTCCATTGCCAACCAGTCCATCGGACTGCTGCTGATTGCCGGTCTGGTGCCGGGCTTGTTCATCGCCGCATTCTTGATGATCTACAACCATTTCTACAGCGTGCGACGCGGGGTGTGCAAGCCCACACCGTTTGACGTCAAGCATTTTGCCAAGGCCGGTGTTCGTGCCATCCTGCCCATGATGACGCCGGTCATCCTGATGGTGGGCATTCTGGACGGGTTCTTCACGCCGACCGAGGCGGCTGCCATCGCGGTGGTGTATACCTTCATCATTGCAGCCCTGGTTTACAAGAACATCAGCTGGGCTGACATGCGTGAAATGCTCATGGAGACCGGACGCGCCAGTGGGGGCATCTTGTTGATTGCGGCCACTGGCAAACTGGCGGCCTGGGTATTTGCCTATGATGGTCTGCCGGTGATGATTGGTGCCTGGCTGGGCGCCATCACCAAAGATCCCACCATGATCATGGTGCTCATCTTCTTGTTCCTGGTGGTGGTGGGCATGTTCATGGATGCCATCGCAGCCATGTTCATTCTCATTCCCATCCTGGTGCCGCCGGCGGTGTCGTTGGGGGTGGACCCCATTCATCTGCTGACCATCATCGTCATCACGCTGACGCTGGGACTTGTGACGCCGCCCGTGGGCGTGTGCCTGTTTGCGGTGGCCAAGGTGACCGACATGACCATCGAGGACGTGATCAAAAATTCCACCG
The DNA here is from genome assembly GCA_018883305.1 of Limnohabitans sp. GTDB lineage: Bacteria > Pseudomonadota > Gammaproteobacteria > Burkholderiales > Burkholderiaceae_C > Limnohabitans. The sequence continues at coordinate 14,905 of VEQI01000013.1, forward strand.
GACCCGTGTCGGTGCTGATTGTCTCCATCATCGCGCTGGTGTTGTTCCCGGTGCTGGTCATTGGTCCGCTCAAGTTGTTCGGGATGTATTGAATCGTGTTTGTGTCATTGAATTTTTTTGGGAGTAGGTATGTCTTCAGTCGGTAAACAAGTTCGCATGCGTCGTTTATTGGGTCCTTCGGGGCGCATGTTGGCCATCACCATCGATCACCCCATCACCCGGGGTCTTTTGCCCGGTCTGGAAGATATCCATGGCACCATGAAAAAAGTGGTGCGCGGCAAGCCGGACGCCATCACCATGCACAAGGGCATTGCCCACAAGGTCTTCCCGCCTTACGCCGGTGAGGCTGCCATGATCCTCAAGATCAGCGCCTATTCGGTGCAGTACCACCCGCACTATGACGCCCCCGTGGGTGACGTGGAAGAGGCGGTTCGTCTGGGCGCGGACGCGGTCTCCGTGGGTTGCATCGTAGGCGGTCCCGAGCAGGCTGAACAACTGGGCTTTCTGGGACGCATCTCCAAGGAAGCGCAGTCCATGGGTATGCCGTTGGTGGCGCACATTTACCCCAAGGGCACCCTGATCAAGGACCCGCACGATGCCAAGGCCGTGACCTATGCCGCACGCGTGGGCGCCGAACTGGGGGTGGACATCATCAAGACGCTGTGGACCGGCTCTGCCGAGAGTTTCCGCAGCGTGGTGGAAGGCTGTCCCGCCATGGTGGCCCTGGCTGGCGGTGAGATGGGCGAGACCCTGGAAGACTATCTCAAGATGACGCGTGAAGCCCTGGACGTGGGCCTTGGGGGGGTCACCTATGGCCGCTTTGTCTGGCAGCACCCGCACACCAGCAGCGTCATCAAGGCGCTCAATGCGCTCATTCACCACAATGCCAGCGTGAAAGAATCGCTGGCCGTGTATGACGCCGATGTCGCAGCAGGTGGCCAATGAAAGCCGCTGTTTTACGAGCACCCAAGGTGCTGGAGGTGGGCGACATTGCCACCCCCGAGGCGCAACCTGGTGAATTGATTCTGGCCATTCGTGCTTCCACCGTGTGTGGCACGGACTTGCGCATCCTCACGGGCAAGAAGACCAAGGGTGTTCGTTTTCCGTCCATCATTGGCCACGAGTTTGCTGGCGTGGTGGTGCAAACAGGGGCGGGCGTGCAGGGCTTTGCCGCCGGGGACCGCGTGTGCATGGACCCGGTTATTCCTTGCCGTGCCTGCAGTTACTGCAAGGCGGGCCTGGAGAACGTGTGCCAAAACCGTCAGGCCATGGGCTATGAATTCGATGGTGGCTTTGCCGAATATGTGCGTGTGCCCGCCATTGCGCTGGCCTCTGGCAACGTTTTCAAAATGCCTGACGGCATGAGCTTTGAGGCCGCCGCCCTGAGTGAGCCGCTGGCTTGTTGCATCAACGGGCAAAAGAACGCCCAGGTGGGTCTGGGTGACACGGTGGTGATTTTGGGCGCGGGGCCCATCGGCCTGATGCACGCGGCCCTGGCGCGGGCGGCTGGTGCTCGCCAGATCATCATCAGCGAGCCCAATGCCGCCCGACGTCAAGCAGCGCTGGAGCGTGGTGTGCATCATGCCTGTGATCCCACGCAGGACAACCTGGTGGACTTCGTCAAGCAACGCACGGATGGCCTGGGTGCGGATGTCGTCATCCTCGCCATTGGCGTACCCGCGCTGGCCAATGAAGCCTTGAATGTGGTGCGCAAGGGTGGACGCGTGAACCTGTTTGCGGGTTTTTCGCAGGGCGACATGTCCAGCATGGACGTCAACCTGATTCACTACAACGAGATCACGGTGACGGGCGCCAGCGCACTCACACGGCAAGGCTATGAACTGGCCATGCACATGCTGTCCAGCGGGCAAATTGACGCCACCTCGCTCATCACTCATCGCTTTGAAGTGGCCGATTCTCTGGCTGCCTTCGAGGCTGCGGCCAGTGGTCACGCACTGAAGGTGGCGATTCACAATGCCTGAGGTGTTACTGGGCATTGATGCCGGGACCAGTGCCATCAAGGTGTGTGCCTTTGATGCCCAAGGAGCGTTGATCAAAAAAGTTCAGCGCTTCGTGCCCGTCATCACGCCTTATCCCTTGTGGGTGGAAATCGACCTGGAACGCTACTGGGAACTGCTGGTTGAAGCTTTGCAAGAGGTGACGGCCCAGTGCGGAGCGGTGCAAGCGGTGGGGCTGTCCACCACCTGTCCCACCACCATTTTGCTAGATCAGGCGCACGCACCGCTGCGACACGCCATGGTCTACCTGGATGGACGCGCCGATGGTCTGGTGCGTTCAGTCACGGGCGAAGATCCGGTGCAATTTCAAGGGCACACGGGCAATCGGGCCAGCCCTTCCACGTGTTGGGCTGCCAATGTGCTGTGGGTCCAAAAACACGAGCCAGAGGTCTGGAAAAAAACGCGCCATGTGTGCATGCTCAACAGCTACATTGGCTTGCGCATGACCGGGCAGTTGGCGGTGGACCCGACCCAGGCTTCCTATTCCGGGCTGATGGATGTCAAGCAGCGACAGGCCCAATGGCATCCAGATTTGTTAAAGCTGTGGGGCATTCCTGCGGCCTGTTTGCCACCCATTCAATCCGGCTCGGACCAACTGGGTGTCATGCAGGCGCCAGTGGCCAACCTCACCGGCATCCCTGTGGGTACGCCAGTGGCGTTGGGCGTGGCGGATACAGCGGCTGCGTCATTTGCCATGCAACTGCATGAAAGTGGTCAGGCCTTTGAGTCCGTGGGTACTTCTGGTGTCATCACCTTCTGCATGGACGAACCGGATTTTGAGTCCGGCTTTCTCAATCGGCATCACGTGTATCCCGAGCGCTGGCTGGCCCATGGGGCCATGTCCACGCTGGGTGGGTCGTTTGGCTGGTTGCAGAGCAAAGTGTTTCCGGAAATCAAGTCGTTGGCAGAGTTGGAGCGGTTGGCGCAGGAGTCGCTTCCTGGGGCTAATGGCCTGGTGTTCCTGCCCTATCTGGCAGGTGAGCGCAGCCCGATCTGGGACTCGCAAGCCAGCGCAGCCTGGATTGGCTTGCGGCTGGGGCATACCCGGGCTGACATGATTCGCGCCGTGTTTGAAGGCACGGCCTTTGGGTTACGGCAAATCATCGAACTGGCCGAGCGCAAATGGGGCGTCAGGCCCCAGCGCATGGTGGGGGTGGGCGGCGGATCTCACAGCCGCTTCTGGGCCCAAATCAAGGCGGAAATTCTGCAACTGGAATACGGCATGACCGAATTTCAGGACGCCAGTGCGCTGGGCGCGGCCTTGCTGGGCGGTGTGGCCGCTGGCGTGTACAGCGGCTTGCGGGACACGGCCTTGCCTTCGGTGAAAATATCTTCCCAATGGACCAAGCCCTCGGCTTCGCAGCATCAAGCCATCTATCAGCGACACTTTGAAATCTTTACCCGTCTGTACCCTGTGTTGTCCTCGTCCATGCATGCACTGGCCCAAAAAACGCCGTGATGAAAGTCGTGCATGAGCGAAGGCGCCGATGACCTGCTGATTCGCATCATCGAAATTGCGATGCGTGTGCGCCCGGACGAAAACGGCCGGGTTCGCCTGCCGACCGAGCGTGAGCTGGCCGATGTGCTGGAGGTGCAACGTCCCACCGTGCGTGAGCGACTCACCGTGCTGGAGACGCTGGGCTTTGTGACGCGTCGCCAGGGCAGCGGCACGTACCTGTCACTGCCCAATGCCCAGGTCTTGCAGTTCTACTTTGAAGTTAGCCTGAAACTGGGCTTTTTGTCACTGGAACAAATCCAGAAAGCCCTGGAGATGATTGGCATGGAGATGGCCATGACGGCGGCCATTGATGCCAGCCGGGACGAGCTGGACCAACTGGATCAAATTCTGATCAAGATGTCTGATGCGGACAGCATTGACGCCTTTGCACAGTGCCAGCTGGATTTCCATTTGGGGCTGGCGCGTGCCTCACACAACCCGGTGGTGTCGCTCATCATCGACGGCCTGACCAGCGTCATTCGTGCCGTGATGACCAACCGGGTGCGCATGATCTCTGTGGTGAAAGACAGTTTTGGTCGCAGTGTGGCGTCGCATCGCACCGTGGTGCAGGCCTTGCGCGACCACGAGCCTGAGCTGGCGCGCATGGCTTTGCAAGAGTGCTTTGCGCTGTGGCGGCGCGAGTCCGCCAAGATTTCCATGCTCTACGTGTCGGAGTGAAGGACCACTGGCAAGGGCGCTCAGCCTGACCGCTCACCCTTTACCCGTTCCCGGCCTCATGCAGGCTCGGCGCAAAGCGCGCCTGCAAGTTCAATCCACGCGGATATTGGCCGACTGAATCACGCGCTGCCATTTGTCAGTGTCTCGTCGGGTCCATTGCAGGACATCGTCGGGCGTGCCGGGATGCAGCTCGGTGCCAGCAGCTTCGACCTTGGCCACCAGCGCGCTTTGTTTCAAGGCCCGGTTGAGTGCCAGATTCATCCGCTCCACCAAGGCCGCGGGCGTGCTTGCCGGCACGTACATTCCATACCAGGTGGCGTATTCGTAGCCCGGGAGACTGGCAGACATCAGAGGCAGCTGGCGCGTGGCCGGTGAGCTGCTGGGGGCGGTGGCGGCCAGCAGTCGCACATAGCCCTTGTCCACCAGGCCTTGCAGCGATGGCAGGCTGCTGAACAGTGCACTGACTTGACCCGAAATCAAATCATTGACAGCGCCCGAACTGCCCTTGTAAGGCACGTGCAGCACATCGGTGCCCGACACCTGCTTGTACATCTCCATGCCCAGATGGGCCAATCCACCCGTGCCGGCCGACGCGAAGCTGATACGTCCCGGGTTGGCTTTGGCATACGCCGTGAGTTCACTCACGCTTTTGATGGGCAACTGACTGGACACCACCAGCACATGCGGTGCGGTGGACACGGGTCCGATGGGCTTGAGCCGAGCCAGCAGCTCACTGCCGCCATGCTTGCTGAGCATGGGCTGCAGCACGATGTTGCCTGAAGCAGCCAACAGCCAGGTATGTCCATCCGGCTCCGCGCGCGCCACGGCGCTCAGGGCAGGCACACCCATCGCGCCGCCCATGTTCTCCACCGTCACGGTCTGCTTCAAGTCGGCCGCCAGCACCTGTCCCAATTCCCGCGCCACCAGATCGGCAGGACCGCCGGCGGCAAACGGCACGATCATGCGGATGTTTTTGCTGGGCCAGGGTTGGGCATGGGCTGTCAGGACGGTGAAGCAGGTGGCGAGGAAAAGCCACAGGTGTCGAAGTTTCATGGAGGCTCCACTGGAGATGCAGACCGTGTCAGAGGGGATGTCCAGGGCATTCTATGCAAGGCTTACACTCTCAGCACTTTCCCCATTCGTCTTGGGCCATGCACCTGAAACTCAACCTCATCATGCTCCTGCGGCGACGTTTCGTGGCCAATCTGGCGTTGGTCAGTATCACTGCTGTTGCGCCCTTTCTGACCTTAGCCCAAACCTTCCCCTCACGCCCGCTCACCCTGGTCGTCCCCTTTGCTGCCGGCGGCGGCACGGACAGTATTGCCCGTGACATGGCCAAGCTGATGTCCGAGCAACTGGGGCAGCCCGTGGTGGTGGACAACCGTGGCGGGGCC
>VEQI01000014.1 GCA_018883305.1 Limnohabitans sp.
CATGGCACACAGGGCGCTTACTGCAGCCCTGCGCATCGGCAGCAGCACGAACAGTGAAGTCCAGGCCATGACCCCTCTGTCTCAACCCACGCCATCACACGAGAATGCGCTGTGGGAGCAGGGGTGGTATCGATTTGCCCGACGCGTCCCCTCGCCCAACCAGGGTCCCCGGCCTGCAGGCGCGTTAATCGATCTGGTGATCGTGCACTCCATCAGCCTGCCCCCGGGCGTCTATGGCGGGCCCGAAGTGGAGGCCTTGTTCACCAACACGCTGGATTGGGATGCGCACCCCTATTTCCAGCAAATCCGAGGACTCCAGGTGTCGGCCCATTTTTTCATCCGTCGCGGTGGTGAACTGGTGCAATTCGTGAGCTGCGACGAACGTGCCTGGCACGCCGGCGTGTCCCGTTACCGCGGGCGTGATCAGTGCAACGATGACTCGATTGGCATTGAGCTTGAAGGTCTGGAGGGCTTGCGCTTCGAGCCCGCCCAGTACGAAACTCTGACCAGCCTGTGTGCAGCACTGGGCGCACATTACCCGGTGGCCCACGTGGCCGGCCATGAACATGTGGCGCCAGGACGCAAACACGACCCGGGGGCCGGATTTGAATGGGCACTTTTGCAACACTCCCTGGGGTGGCCCACTTGGTATTTTCCCGACTAGAACGGTCGTTTTTTTTGATTTGCTGTCAGCCCCCGTTGGGGTTTAAGCGATCCGCCAGACTGAGGCCAGCGAGGAAAAAGGTCGATTTGATGCGTATAAGCCGTGCAAATCGGCCGATATGCCGCGCTATTGCTAGTGTTTTGATGAGGGCTATTGAACAGGCAAGGGTTACCGCCCCATTTGCCCCACACAACCCCCTCACCCGCCCAGACGCCGCCTGACTGTCAAGGGGGCGGACAACCGTAAAACACTACCGGTAGTGTGTTGAAAACCCCTCCGACCCCAGATATAGTGTCACCTGGCGTGCCACTGCGAAGCAGCACACGCCCCCAGGCGTGACGGTCCATGCGCACTTTATTGCGGCCGATCGCCCCCGGACGAACACCCGAAGGACACTTACTACTATGCAGATTGCCGTCACCCACACCGCTGGCCACACCTCAGCCCCCCACCTCTCGCTCGGCGAAGACCGCAGCGACCTGCCTCAGGCCTCCACCCTCACGCACTACCAGATCATCCGCCGCAATGGCGCAGTGGTGCCCTTTGAGCCGGCCAAGATCGCGGTCGCCATGATGAAAGCCTTCCTGGCTGTTCACGGCACCCAGGGCGCCGCCTCCGCCAGCGTGCGCGAGACCGTGGACGCGCTGACACAAAACGTGGTGCGCGCGCTCATGCGTTCCCGTCCCGGTGGCGGCACTTTCCACATCGAAGACGTGCAGGACCAGGTCGAACTCGGCCTGATGCGCGGCAGCCACCATGAGGTGGCTCGTGCTTACGTGCTGTACCGCGAGCGCCGCTCGCAAGAGCGCGCCGCCCAAAAGGAAGTGCAAGCCCCGGCCCAGCCCACCTTGCATGTGATGGACGGTGGCCAGCGTGTGGCTCTCGACCTGGGTCGTCTGCAACGCATCATCGAAAACGCCTGTGCCGGTCTGGGGGCCGACGTCAAGGCCGACCCGATCGTCGCTGAAACGCTGCGCAACCTCTACGACGGTGTGCCGCTGGAAGAAGTGTTCAAGGCCGCCATCCTGGCCGCTCGTACCCTGATCGAAAAAGACCCGGACTACACCTACGTGACGGCGCGTCTGCTCATGCACACCATCGCCAAAGAGGTGCTGGGCACCGAGGTCACACAAGACCAGATGGCCGCCCACTACGTGGACAACTTCCCCGCCTTCATCAAGAAGGGCGTGGAAAACGAACTGCTCGACGAGAAGCTGCTGCAATTCGACCTGCCCCGTCTGGCCCGCGCCCTCAAGGCCGAGCGCGACCTTCAGTTTGATTACCTGGGCCTGCAAACCCTGTACGACCGCTACTTCCTGCACGTGCGCAAGACCCGCATCGAGTTGCCCCAGTCGTTTTTCATGCGTGTGGCCATGGGCCTGTCGCTCAATGAGATCGACCGTGAAGCCCGTGCCATCGAGTTCTACGAGGTGCTGTCCTCGTTCGACTTCATGTCCAGCACGCCCACGCTGTTCAACAGCGGCACGCTGCGCTCGCAGCTCTCCAGCTGCTACCTCACCACCGTGCCTGACGACCTGGACGGGATCTATGAGTCCATCAAGGAAAACGCCCTGCTGTCCAAATTTGCCGGCGGCCTGGGCAACGACTGGACGCGCGTGCGCGCCCTGGGCAGCCACATCAAGGGCACCAACGGCGAATCGCAAGGCGTGGTGCCATTCCTGAAAGTGGTCAACGACACCGCCGTGGCGGTGAACCAGGGCGGCAAGCGCAAGGGTGCGGTCTGCACCTACCTGGAGACCTGGCACCTGGACATCGAGGAATTCCTCGAACTGCGCAAGAACACGGGTGACGACCGCCGCCGCACCCACGACATGAACACGGCCAACTGGATTCCCGACCTGTTCATGCGACGTGTGATGGAAAAAGGCGAGTGGACCCTGTTGTCCCCGTCCGACGCCCCTGATTTGCACGACAAGTTCGGCGCCGACTTCGAGAAAGCCTATCTGGCCTACGAAGCCAAAGCCCGCAGTGGCGAGATCAAGCCCAGCCGCACGGTGCAGGCCTCCGACCTGTGGCGCAAGATGCTGACCATGCTGTTCGAGACCGGTCACCCCTGGATCACCTTCAAGGACGCCTGCAACGTGCGCTCACCGCAGCAGCACGTGGGCGTGGTGCACTCGTCCAACCTGTGCACCGAGATCACGCTCAACACCAGCGACACCGAAACCGCCGTGTGCAACCTGGGCTCGGTCAACCTGCTGCAGCACCTGAAAGACGGCGCGAATGGCAAAGAGATTGATCACGACAAGCTCAAGCGCACCATCAGCACGGCCATGCGTATGCTGGACAACGTGATCGACATCAACTATTACGCCGTCAAGAAGGCCCGTGACTCCAACCTGCGCCACCGCCCGGTGGGCATGGGCGTGATGTCCTTCCAGGACAGCCTGTACGCCATGCGCATTCCCTACGCTTCACAAGAAGCCGTCGAGTTTGCCGACCGCTCCATGGAAGCCATTTGCTACTACGCCTACTGGGCCTCCACCGAGTTGGCCCGCGAGCGCGGCAAATACTCCAGCTACAAAGGTTCGCTGTGGGACCAGGGCATTCTGCCCCCCGACACGGTGGAGCTGCTGGCGCGTGAGCGTGGCGGTTATGTGGAAGTGGACCGCTCGGCCTCGCTGGACTGGGATGCTCTGCGCCGCAAGATTGCCCAGGACGGCATGCGCAACTCCAATTGCGTGGCCATCGCCCCCACGGCCACCATCTCCAACATCATTGGTGTCGACGCTTCCATCGAGCCCTGCTTTGGCAACCTGTCGGTCAAATCCAACCTGTCAGGCGAGTTCACCATCATCAACGCCTACCTGGTGCGCGACCTCAAGCGCCTGGGCCTGTGGGACGATGTGATGGTCATGGACCTCAAGCACTTTGATGGCTCGCTGCGTCCCATCGACCGTGTGCCGCAAGAGATCAAAGCGCTGTACGCCACTGCTTTTGAAGTCGAACCGGTGTGGCTGGTGGAAGCGGCGGCACGTCGCCAAAAGTGGATCGACCAGGCGCAATCGCTCAACATCTACATGGCTGGCGCCTCGGGCAAGAAGCTCGACGAGACCTACAAGCTCGCGTGGCTACGCGGCTTGAAGACCACCTACTACCTGCGCACCATCAGCGCCACGCACGCCGAGAAATCCACCGTGCAGGCGGGGCAACTCAATGCCGTGTCCTCGGGCGCAGCCAGTGGTGGCATGAGCGCATTGGACGCAGCGGCAGCGGCGGCGCGCGCACAAATGGATGCCACACCAGCCACCGATATCAAGTTCTGCGGCGTCGATGATCCGACCTGCGAAGCTTGCCAGTGATTCGCTCGCGAGGCGCTTGCGCCTCGCACGAGTCGATGCTATTGAACAACACTTTGCGTACACGATGTGATTGAACACTTTGCAATTTGCATCGTTACGCACATAATCCGCACATTGGAAATCGCTCTATGCTGACCTGGGACGAAGAAGTCAAGCCCACATCGCCAACGCCACAAGCCAGCGGCCTCACCGGCCGCGCGATGGATATTCCACCTCTGAATACACCTGCCCCCGCCGTGCGAACACTGCACGATGGTGCAACCGTGCCTGCGGCAGCACTCGCCGCTGCACCCATGACCAGTGCTGCCGCGGCCAGCGCACGCCGTGTGAACGCTGCGGACAAACGCATCATCAATGGTCAGACAGACGTCAACCAGTTGGTGCCTTTCAAATACAAGTGGGCCTGGGAAAAATACCTGTCCACCTGCGCCAACCACTGGATGCCGCAAGAGGTCAACATGACCCGCGACATTGCGCTGTGGAAAGACCCCAATGGTCTGAGCGAGGATGAGCGCCGCATCATCAAGCGCAACCTCGGCTTCTTTGTGACGGCCGATTCGCTGGCTGCCAACAATATCGTGTTGGGCACTTACCGCCACATCACCGCACCAGAGTGCCGTCAATTCCTGCTGCGCCAGGCATTTGAAGAAGCCATTCATACCCACGCCTACCAGTACATTGTGGAGTCCCTGGGGCTGGATGAGTCGGAGATTTTCAACGCCTACCACGAGGTATCCTCCATCCGTGACAAGGACGAGTTCCTGATTCCGTTCATCGACGCGATCATGGACCCGAACTTTCACACCGGCACACCTGAGACCGATCAAACGCTGCTCAAATCGCTGATCGTGTTTGCCTGCCTGATGGAAGGTCTGTTCTTTTATGTGGGCTTCACGCAAATTCTGGCGCTGGGTCGCCAGAACAAGATGACCGGGGCAGCCGAGCAGTACCAGTACATCCTGCGTGACGAATCCATGCACTGCAACTTCGGCATTGATCTGATCAACCAGATCAAACTGGAGAACCCGCACTTGTGGACGTCCGAATTCAAAGCCGAGATCAAGGACCTGTTCCAGAAAGCGGTCGAGCTGGAGTACCGCTATGCCGAGGACACCATGCCGCGTGGTGTGCTGGGCCTGAATGCCTCCATGTTCAAAGGCTACCTGCGCTACATTGCCAACCGTCGTGCCACCCAGATTGGACTGGAGGCGCTCTTCCCCAATGAAGAGAACCCCTTCCCCTGGATGAGCGAGATGATTGACCTGAAAAAAGAGCGTAACTTCTTCGAAACCCGGGTTATCGAGTACCAGTCCGGTGGTGCTCTGTCCTGGGACTGAGGCGAATCGCGCATGTGTATCGTTTTGTCTGCTCCCTCCAAGCCCAGCCGTTCGAAGCTGAGCCAGCGGGTGCGGACGCACCGTGTTCATGGTGCTGGACCCGGGTCCAACACCATGAATCGCTTGGCGTTGTCCAACCAACGCGAAGTGCTTTCACCCAATGATCTTTTCAATTGATCTAGGAGTAAATCATGGCAACTGCAAAAAAACCGGCCGCCAAGAAGGCCCCCGCGAAGAAAGCTGCTGCAAAGAAGCCCGCAGCGAAAAAAGTAGCCGCTAAGAAGCCCGCAGCCAAGAAAGCTGCAGCCAAAAAGCCGGCCGCCAAGAAAGTCGCTGCTAAGAAGCCCGCAGCCAAGAAAGTCGCTGCCAAGAAGCCCGCAGCGAAAAAAGTAGCCGCCAAGAAGCCGGCCGCGAAGAAAGCCGCTGCCAAGAAGCCTGCAGCGAAAAAAGCTGCTGCGAAAAAGCCGGCCAAAAAAGCCGCTGCGAAAAAGCCGGCGAAAAAAGCTGCCGCGAAGAAAAAGCCGGCGAAAAAAGCTGCGAAAAAGCCTGCCGCCGCTGCCCCTGCTGCCCCTGCGGCGCAGACCACGTTGAACCCGCAAGCTGCCTGGCCGTTCCCCACGGCTGGCAAGCCCTGAGTTCAGCCAACTCGGCGCAAGCCTCAAGCCCGGAGCCGCAAGGCCCCGGGCTTTTTCATGCCTGAGCGTTGAACCCCATGAGTCCAGTTCCCCCTTGGCGACGCATCGACAAAGATGGCAGTGCCATTGTGGACATTCATGTCATCCCACGCGCCTCACGCACACAAGCAGAGGGCGTGCATGACGGCGCCTTGAAAGTGCGATTGCACGCGCCACCCGTGGATGGACAGGCCAATCAGGCCTTGATGGAATGGCTGTCTGATCGCCTGGGCATTGCCAAACGAGAGGTGGAGTTGTTGCGAGGCGCCACGTCACGCCGCAAGCAGCTGCGTATCAGTGCAGCAGCCACACCGCGCGCCGATTGGTCAGCGCTCGACTGAGTAATTTTGCGGGCCGCGGCTGGCGATCTTGAGCGCCCCCACCCGGTTACCCAAGGCCGCGCAATCGGCCAACGACCATCCCTGCTCCAGACCAAAGAGCAAAGCACCGCGCCAGGCATCGCCACAACCCGTCGGGTCCACCACTTGTGTGGCCTGTACAGGTGGCACATGTGTCATCTCGCCGTTTTGCCAAACTTCGCAACCCTGAGCGCCCAGCGTCACAATCAGGCCATCCACACGGCGCGAGATATCGGCTGAACTCCAGCCGGTGCGCTCGCTCAGCAACTTGCCTTCGTAGTCGTTGACCGTGACCCAGGTGGACTGCTCAATGAAACGCGCCAGCTCTGCACCGTCAAACATCGGCAAACCCTGGCCCGGATCGAACACGAAAGGAATGTGCGCGGCGTGGCATTGCTCGGCATGCTCCAGCATGGCGTCGCGGCCATCGGGAGAAATGATGGCCAGCTTGACGTCCGGATGTGACTCAATGCGAGTGATGTGTGCCTGCATCATCGCGCCCGGATGGAAGGCGGTGATCTGGTTGTTGTCGCGATCGGTCATGATCATGGCCTGCGCGGTGTAGGTGTCTGACAGCAGACGCACATGATCCGTGGAAATTCCCAGGTCACGCAAACGCTGCAGGTACTCGGCCCCATCCTGACCCAAGGTGGCCATGGGCAGCGGTGTCCCGCCCAGTTGCTTCAAGCTGTAGGCGATGTTGCCCGCACAGCCCCCAAAATCCCGTCGCAGGGCCGGCACCAGAAACGACACATTCAGGATGTGCAACTGGTCCGGCAGGATCTGTTCGGCAAACCGGCCTTCAAACGACATGATGGAATCAAATGCGAGCGAGCCGCAAATCAGGGAAGCCATTTCAAATCTTTCTAAAAATCAGGTCCGGGCGGTCATCAGCACCCAGCCGTCTTCAGCATCGGATACTTCTAACTGAACATGCGGCGCATAGGCCTGTTGCAACTCTAGGGTCTGACGCTCCAGAATGCCCGCCAACACCAGTGAGCCACCCGCCTGCACATGCGCGCACAGCAACGGCGCGAGCACCTTGAGCGGTGTGGCCAGAATGTTGGCCAGTACCGTGTGGTACTGCCCTTGGGCCAACTCAGGCAAGCCGGAACGCAGCGTCACATGGTTGGCCTGGGCGTTGAGTTGCGTGGCGGTGACGGCGGCCTCGTCGATGTCCACCGCATCCACACTGGCTGCACCATGCATGGCCGCACCAATGGCCAAAATGCCAGAACCGCAACCGTAATCCAGCACACGTTGTCCAGACAAGTCATGGCGCGCAATCCAACGCAAGCACATGCGGGTGGTGGGATGGGTACCGGTGCCGAAGGCCAAGCCGGGATCGAGCCGGATGAAGCGGCGGGCTGCTGCCGGCGGCTCATGCCAGGTGGGCACAATCCAGAACTCTGGCGTGATCTCCACCGGTGCAAATTGCGATTGCGTCAGCCGTACCCAATCTTGGTCAGCCACGGCTTGCAGACCCAGCACCTCGCATTCGGTGAAAAAGTCCTGCGCCAGCAACAAACGGGCCGCATCTTCGGCGGACGCTTGTTGCGCAAACAAGGCGGTGATGCTGGAGCGCTCCCAACCGGGCTGAGGGGGTGGCATGCCGGGCTCGCCAAAGAGGGCTTGCTCGGCATCGGTATGGGCGTCGGCGTCTTCCACGGACACACTCAACGCGTCCAGTGCCTCCAGTGCGTCTCCAATGGTTTCAACCTGCGCCTGCGGAACCCTCAGTCTGAGCTCGAACATCACATCACCCAGGCATTACCGCTTGTGATCCGTCAGCCAGTGTTCAAGGTAGTGGATGTTGGTACCACCTTCCATGAACTTGGCGTCGACCATCAACTCGCGGTGCAGGGGCACGTTGGTGTTGATACCCTCGACCACCATCTCGGCCAGCGCCGTGCGCATACGGGCGATCGCCTGCTCACGCGTGTCACCATGCACAATGATCTTGCCGATCATGGAGTCATAGTTGGGCGGCACGAAGTAGTTGGTGTACACGTGTGAATCCACGCGCACGCCCGGGCCACCTGGCGCGTGCCACATGGTGATGCGGCCCGGTGAGGGTGTGAACTTGAACGGGTCTTCAGCATTGACGCGGCACTCGATGGCGTGACCGCGGATACCGATTTGACGCTGGGTGAAAGGCAGTTTTTCACCAGCAGCCACCATGATTTGCGTTTTGACGATGTCGATGCCCGTGATGAATTCGGTCACGGGGTGCTCCACCTGGACCCGGGTGTTCATCTCGATGAAATAGAACTCGCCTTTTTCATACAGAAATTCGAAGGTACCTGCCCCACGGTAGCCGATGCGCTTGCACGCAGCCACGCAGCGCTCACCAATCTTGTCGATCAGCTTGCGAGGAATACCCGGGGCCGGGGCTTCTTCAATGACCTTCTGGTGGCGTCGTTGCATGGAGCAGTCGCGCTCACCCAAGTACACCGCGTTGCGGTGTTGATCGGCCAGCACCTGGATCTCGATGTGACGCGGGTTCTGGAGAAACTTCTCCATGTAAACCGCCGGATTGCCAAACGCCGCAGCAGCTTCGGCCTTGGTGGTCTGCACGGCATGGATGAGAGCGGCCTCTGTATGCACCACGCGCATGCCACGACCACCACCCCCCCCAGCCGCCTTGATGATGACCGGGTAGCCCACGCTTTTGGCAATGCGACGAATGTGCGCCGGATCATCGGGCAGCTCGCCTTCGGAGCCGGGCACGCAAGGCACACCCGCCTTGATCATGGCCTGTTTGGCCGAGACCTTGTCGCCCATGATGCGGATCGACTCGGGAGTGGGGCCAATGAACTGGAAACCGCTTTTTTCCACGCGCTCGGCAAAGTCGGCGTTTTCGCTCAGAAAGCCATATCCGGGGTGAATGGCCTCAGCATCCGTGACCTCGGCCGCCGAGATGATGGCCGGCATGCTGAGATAGCTTTGCGCAGACGGTGCCGGCCCGATGCACACCGCCTCTTCCGCCAGCTTGACGTACTTGGCTTCGCGATCGGCCTCGGAGTAAACCACCACGGCCTGCACACCCATCTCGCGGCAAGCGCGCTGAATACGCAGCGCAATCTCGCCGCGATTGGCAATCAGGATTTTTTTGAACATGTGGCGCTTACTCGATCACCACCAGCGGGTGCCCGTATTCAACGGCCTGACCGTTGTCGGCCAGGATCTTGACCACGGTGCCGCTCTTGTCAGCCTCGATCTCGTTGAGGATCTTCATGGCTTCGATGATGCAGATGGTGTCGCCTTCCTTCACCACGCTGCCCACCTCGATGAACGGTTTGGCGCCCGGACTGGCTGCACGATAGAAAGTGCCCACCATGGGTGACTTGATCACATGGCCTGCATCCTGGTCTGCAGGCGCCGCTTCCGTTGGTGCAGTCACAGCCTGCGAAGCAGGCACCGCTGCCATGGCGGCCAGAGGAGCGGCCACTGCAACAGGTGCTGCGGCCACCGGGGCCGCCATCACCACTGGCGCGCCGCTTGATTTGACAATACGAACCTTGCCTTCGGCTTCGGTGATCTCCAGCTCGGAGACATTGGACTCAGAGACCAAGTCAATCAGGGTCTTGAGTTTGCGCAAATCCATACAAAACCTGTCAGGTAATTTCGAATAGGACGGAATTTACACCAAAACACAAGGATTTTCCGGTTTTCTCACGTTAATTGATGTGAATTAAATCCATTTTTTGAGATCTTGTGGATCCAGACGACCTAGCTTTTGCTGCAGGATGCGGCCATGGGCATCCAGCACCAGGGTGAAGGGCAGGCTACCCGACTCATTACCCAGTTGCCGCCCCAGATGATTGCCATTGAGGCCGCCCAGGGCAATTGGATAGTGAACCGGTTGGGCGGCCAGAAAACGGCGTACCGCCGAAGGTTGATCAATGGCTATTCCAACAATTTGCCAACTCTTGGCAGCATTTTCTTGATAAAAGGCATCAAGAAGAGGCATTTCCTCCACGCAGGGGGGACACCAGGTGGCCCAGAAGTTGATCACCAGAGGGCGGCCACGCAGGGTCTCCAAGGACAAAGGCGTGCCATCGGGTTGCTCAAAGCGTGAGGTCCACAGCAACTGCTCCACAGCAGGTGGCAACCGCCCTGCGGCACTGCGCCACCACGACAGCCCGCCCCCTGCCACCACGGCAGCCCCAGCCACGCCCACCATCCAATGACGTCGATTCGGGCCAGAAGAGGGCGTAGATGGTGGATTTTGGGAAATGTTCATGAATTTTCCAGCAAACGCTTGAGTGCCGACAGATCACCACGCTGGCTTTGCCCCTGCGCATCCAGACGCAGTGCCCCCCGAAGATCGTCGTGGTCATAGATCATCAAATGCACCCCGACATGCATCTTGAGCGGTGCGCACCAACTGTGCACACTCAAAGCGTCCACTTGTCCGCCTTGAAAGCCTCGAATCTGCTGCACATCGTAGTCTATCCCCTGGTTAATGAGCTCAATTTCAGCCGATTTTGAGTCATCACAAAACAATTGCAGATAAATATCCGAATGACGGGTTGCAGTGCCACGCCACACTGCACCACCCAAATGCGGCCTGAATTCGGCCAAACGCGTCATCCAGGTCACGGCGTGTTCACGCAGTGCCTGCAACTCCCCTGGCTGGGTGTCCGCGCAAAACAAATCCAGGTGCTCACGCAACGCGGCTTCCAGCACCAGGTTGTCAGGCAATGGCGTGCGCGCAGGCAAGCCCAGTGTCTTCAGCGCCTGGTGTTTGGCCGGTCCGTATTCCAGGCCATCCTCGGCAATCAGCCTGGCCGCCGTGGCGGCAATGGCAAGGGTGGCGTTGTCCATGCGTGAATTGTGCCCGCTCCCGGGTGGGGCGCCTAGAATCCAGCCCCATGCACATTCATATCTTGGGGATTTGCGGCACATTCATGGGCGGCCTGGCCGCACTGGCCCGCGAAGCCGGTCATCGAGTCACGGGTTGCGATGCTGGCGTCTACCCGCCCATGAGCGACCAGCTGCGCGCGCTGGGCATTGATCTGATCGAGGGATTTGGCGCTGATCAGATGGCCCTCAAGCCCGACTTGTTCGTGGTGGGGAATGTGGTTTCACGTGCACGGCTCGCCGATGGCGCCCCCAAATTTCCATTGATGGAGGCGATTCTGGAAGCCGGCGCCCCCTACACCAGTGGTCCGCAATGGCTGTCCGAGTATCTGCTGCACGGCACACGCGAATCGCGTCACGTGCTGGCCGTGGCGGGCACGCACGGCAAGACCACCACCACCGCCATGCTGGCCTGGATCCTGGACCACGCGGGGCTGCAGCCTGGCTTTCTGGTGGGCGGGGTGCCGCTGAACTTTGGCGTTTCGGCGCGGCTGGGTCAAGCCACGCCACGGACCGAGCGTCCGCTCTTCGTGATCGAGGCCGACGAGTACGACACGGCGTTTTTCGACAAGCGCAGCAAGTTCGTGCACTACCGTCCCCGCACCGCCATCCTCAACAACCTGGAATTCGATCACGCCGACATCTTTGACAATCTTGCAGCCATCGAACGGCAATTTCATCATTTGGTGCGCACCGTTCCTGCCAGCGGGCGCATTGTGGTGAACGGTGAACAAGACAGCCTGCAGCGTGTGTTGCGCCAGGGTTGCTGGAGTGAGGTGGCCCCCTTTGGAACGGCGCAACCTACCGGCAGCACACCTGCCACCACGGGCTGGCTGTGCCAGGGGTCGCCCGAGCACTTCCAGGTGTTGCATCAAGGCCAAGCCGTGGCCGAGGTCCGCTGGTCCATCGGCGGCGTGCACAACCAGCTCAACGCATTGGCGGCCATCGCAGCAGCGCAGCATGTGGGTGTGCCGCCAGCCTTGGCGGCTGAGGCGTTGGGACATTTTCAGAACGTGCGTCGCCGCATGGAAGTACGAGGCACAGTGCCCCGACCCGAAGGGGTCATCACGGTGTACGACGATTTCGCCCATCACCCCACGGCCATCGCCACCACGGTGGATGGCTTGCGGCGTCAGATCCGTCCCGGTGATCGCATCCTGGCCATCTTCGAGCCCCGCAGCAACACCATGAAGCTGGGCACCATGAAATCCCAACTGCCCGACAGTTTGGCCCAGGCCGATCTGGCCTTCTGCCACAGCGGCGGTCTGGACTGGGACGCGCGAGAGGCCCTGGCCCCGATGGGCGCACGTGCACAGGTTTGTCCCAACATTGCTGAACTGGTGGCCGCCGTGGTGGCGCAAGCCCGTCCTGGCGACCATTTGCTGTGCATGAGCAACGGTGGTTTTGGCGGCATCCACGCGCAGTTGCTGCAGGCCCTCTCGGCCTGAAGGGTGAACCGCAGGGAAAGCGCCCGCGCATTTATGTGCTACATTCAACCGCATGACAACAGCCCGTTTTGGTTTTAGCTACTTTTGGTTCTCACGCCTCCCGGCGGTCGAGAGACTCGGACGTAAGCGCTAAACGGTCTGAACTCACTCACCAACCGCCGGAACTCCCGGCGGTTTTTTTTTGTTCGCTCAGCCTCGCCTTCAAAGAAAGTCATCATGAAGTCCACTGCTCTTGACGCCCGACCCCGTACCGACGACGCCACCAGTCAGACCGACGACCTGCGCATCAAAGACATCACCGTCCTGCCGCCACCAGAGCACCTGATCCGCTTTTTCCCCAATCAGGGCACCGCGGTTGAGCAGTTGATTGCCAGTACCCGCAAAAACATCCAGAACATCATGCATGGTCAGGACGACCGCCTGTTGGTGGTCATTGGCCCGTGCTCCATCCACGATCCGGCCGCGGCACTGGACTACGCCCGCCGTCTCAAGGCCGAGCGCGAGCGCTATGCCGACACGTTGGAGATTGTCATGCGGGTGTACTTCGAGAAGCCGCGCACCACCGTGGGCTGGAAGGGCCTCATCAACGACCCCTACCTGGACGAGAGCTACCGCATTGACGAGGGTCTGCGCATCGCACGCCAGTTGCTGATCGAGATCAATCGTCAGGGGCTGCCTGCCGGCAGCGAGTTTCTGGACGTGATTTCCCCGCAATACATTGGCGATCTGATCAGCTGGGGCGCCATCGGTGCACGTACCACGGAAAGCCAGGTGCATCGCGAGCTGGCTTCCGGGTTGTCCGCCCCGATCGGCTTCAAGAACGGCACGGATGGCAATATCAAGATTGCCACTGACGCCATCCAAGCGGCGGCGCGCGGGCACCACTTCTTGTCGGTCCACAAGAACGGCCAGGTCGCCATTGTGCAAACCCAAGGCAACAAGGATTGCCACGTCATCCTGCGGGGTGGCAAGGCCCCCAACTACGATGCGGCCAGCGTCGCAGCCGCCTGCAAGGAGCTGGAGGCCGCCAAGCTACCGCCCAGCCTGATGGTGGACTGCAGCCACGCCAACAGCAGCAAGCAGCACGAGAAACAGCGCGAGGTGGCGCAAGACATTGCGAACCAGCTGTCACAAGGCTCGCGCCAGGTGTTTGGTGTCATGATTGAAAGTCATCTGCAAGCCGGCGCCCAGAAATTCACCCCCGGCAAGGACAACCCAACCCAGTTGCACTACGGCCAGAGCATCACCGACGCCTGCCTGGGCTGGGAAGATTCCGTGCAGTCACTGGAAATTCTGGCGCAGGGCGTGAAGGCGCGCCGCGCCAAGCGCTGAGTTTGACGTTGGCGGTGCCCGCCTCAGGCGGTGCCGCCGACCGTCAAGCCCTCGATGCGCAAGGTGGGCTGACCCACTCCCACGGGCACACTCTGCCCCTCTTTGCCACAGGTGCCCACACCACTGTCCAGGGCCATGTCGTTGCCGATCATGCTCACCCGTGTGAGTACGTCGGGACCGTTGCCCACCAGGGTGGCGCCCTTGACGGGGTATTGCAGCTTGCCCTTTTCCACCCACCAAGCCTGGCTGGTTGAAAACACAAACTTGCCCGAGGTGATGTCCACCTGGCCGCCGCCAAAGTTGGTGGCATACAAGCCCTTGCGCAAACTGGCCACGATTTCCTGCGGATCGTGCTGCCCCCCCAGCATGTAGGTGTTGGTCATGCGGGGCATGGGCAAATGGGCATAGCTCTCGCGACGACCGTTCCCCGTGGGCTTCACGCCCATCAGACGCGCATTCATGGCGTCCTGGATGTAACCACGCAGAATGCCATCCTCAATCAAGACGTTGCGCTGGCTGGCGCAGCCTTCATCGTCCACGTTGAGCGAACCACGACGATCAGGCAAGGTGCCATCATCCAGAACCGTCACACCTGGCGCAGCCACTCGCTGGCCGATGCGGCCCGAAAACGCGCTGGAGCCTTTGCGGTTGAAATCGCCCTCCAGCCCGTGGCCCACGGCCTCGTGCAGCAGCACGCCTGGCCAGCCGGGGCCAAGCACCACGGTCATCTCGCCTGCAGGCGCGGGACGGGCCTGCAGATTGGTCAGGGCCGCATCCACCGCCTCATCCACGTAGCGACGCAGCATGTCGTCATTGAAATGTTCCAGGCCCCAACGGCCACCGCCACCACCCGAGCCCATCTCACGGCGCCCCTTGTGCTCGGCAATGACCGTCACACTCAAGCGCACCAGCGGACGCACGTCCGCCGCCAGGGTGCCATCGGCACGGGCAATCAGCACCACGTCATGCTCGCTGGCCAGGCCCGCCATCACTTGCACCACGCGCGGGTCGCGCGCGCGCGCAAGCGCCTCCACGCGCCCCAGCAAGGCCACCTTGGCCGTGCTGTCCAGGGAAAGGATGGGGTCTTCACCGCCATACAGCGTGCGGCTGGGTGCCACCTTGCGCGTGGGCACACGGGTGCTGGCCGAACGCGAGGCCGCCGCGATCGAGCGCACGGTGCGGGCAGCGTCCAGGAGAGACGCCATGGAGATGTCGTCGGAATAGGCAAACGCGGTTTTCTCGCCCGAGACGGCTCGCACGCCCACGCCCTGGTCAATGCTGAAAGAGCCCGACTTGACGATGCCCTCCTCCAAGCTCCAGCCTTCCGAGCGGGTGGTCTGGAAGTACAGATCGGCGTCATCGACCCGGTGTTGTCGAATCTCGGCCAGCGCACGCTGCAAGTGCGTTTCATCCAGGCCAAACGGGTCCAGCAGACATTGGCGCGCCAGCGCCAGTCGCTCCAGGGTGGGTTCGCGAGAAATCATGGGGGCCTAGTGTAGAGGGGTTGATTCAGGAAGCCGACGATTGACCATAGAGCTTGAACACGCTGGCATCATCCTCCTCGGCCAGACCCGCTGCGTGTGCCTGGGCGAACACCGCCGCCGCCAAACGCCCCAGCTCCGGGGTAAAGCCCACCGCATCGCCCGCTGCCACCGCCAGGCGCGTGTCTTTTTCCAGCAGGGTGACATGCGCACGCGGCGCGTAGTCGTTCACCAGCGCGCGGCGCAAACGGTCCGAACTGATCCAGCTTTGCCCACTGGAGCGCTCCATCACGTCCAGGGTCTTGGACAGGTTGAGGCCCATGCGCTGCGCCATGGCCAGCACCTGCGCCGCACCCACCAGGTTGATGCCAGCCAGCAGGTTGTTGGCCAGCTTGGTGCGTGCCCCGTCACCCACGCGCTCGCTGACGTTGAAGACCAGACCGGACAGGGCATCCAGCAAATCCAGGTTGGCCTGATACACCGGTGCTGGCGCGGCCACCATCAGGCTCATGGTGCCTTCGGCCGCGCGTTGCGGGCCACCGGACATGGGGGCATCGATCATGTGCGCGCCCAGTGACTGCAAGCGCTGTCCAAACGACTCCACTTCCTCGGGCGACAGCGTAGGACACATCACCACCGTCTGGCCATGACGCAAGGCGCTCTTGACGCCCTGCTCACCAAACAGCACCGACTCCACTTGCGGTGAGTCAATCACGCAAACAATGAGACGATCCACCGCTGCGGTGAGCGCAGCGGGCGAATCCTGCACCGTCGCGCCCAGCGTACGCAAGGCCTCGGTCTTGCTGGCGTCGATGTCACGCACATGCACGTGCCACCCCAGACCCAGCAGCCGACGCGCCATGCCGCCGCCCATATTGCCCACGCCAATGATGCCAATGGTGTTTGCCTGACTCATGATTGCACCAACTGCTTGGCCTTGGCCACCGACATCAAAATTCCCAATCCAAAACCCAGCGTGACCATTGCAGTCCCTCCGTAGCTGATAAACGGCAGGGGGACCCCCACCACCGGCAGAATGCCGCTGACCATGCCCATGTTGACAAAGGCATAGGTGAAAAAAATCATGGTGACGCCGCCCGCCAGCAAACGTGCAAACAGCGTGGGGCCGTCCAGCGCAATGGCCAGCCCACGCAGCACCAGGAACAAGAAGCCCAGGATCAGCATCACATTGCCCACCAAACCGAATTCTTCACCGTAGGCGGCAAAGATGAAATCGGTGGTGCGCTCAGGAATGAAGTCCAGGTGCGTCTGCGTGCCCTGCATGAAGCCCTTGCCCCAAAAGCCCCCGGAGCCGATGGCAATCATGCCTTGAATGATGTGAAAGCCCTTGCCCAGCGGGTCGCGCTCGGGGTCCAGCAGGGTGCAAACGCGTTGCTGCTGATAGTCATGCAACAACGGCCAGCGCACGCCTTGCGCGCAAAGCTCGGGCTCGAACACCACCAGCAAGAGCAGGCCCACCACCCCCAGCACCAGAGGGGGGATGATCAGGCGCCAGCTCAGGCCGGCAAAAAACATCACAAACAAACCTGCACTCATGACCAGCAACGCGGTACCCAGATCGGGCTGGCGGGCAATCAGACCCACGGGCACCACTAACAACGCGCCAGCCACCAGAAAATCCAGCGGACGCAACTGGCCCTCGCGTTTTTGGAACCACCAGGCCAGCATCAGCGGCATGGCAATCTTGAGAATTTCACTGGGCTGAATGACCACCCCCACATTGAGCCAGCGGCGCGCACCTTTTTTGGTCAATCCGAACAAGGCCACGGCGATCAGCAGCGCCACCCCCAGGGAATACAAGGGCACGGCCAGTGACATGAGGCGTTGCGGCGGAATTTGCGCCACCACGAACATGATGAAGCCACCAATCAGGATGTTGCGGCCATGGTCCCAGAACCGCTCGCCGTTGGCAAAGCCCGAGGAGTACATGGTGAGCATGCCCGCGCAGGCCAGCATGAACACGGCGAACGCCAGTGGTCCGTCAAACCCGCGCAGCCAGAACAGCGCGCGCTGCCACAGGACGGGTTTTTCGATGACGATGCTCATGGAGGAGAATTATCCGGGATGAGCCATTCCCTTCCTCGCATCACCCATTTGCTGTATCTGCACGGCTTTCGGTCGTCGCCGCAGTCCACCAAGGCCCAACTCACCCGGCAGTGGGTACGTGCTCACGCGCCTGAGCTCATCTGGCAAAGCCCGGCCTTGCCCCCCTCACCCCGCGAAGCTGCCCACCTGATCCTGCAACTCACCGCCGATTGGCCTCCCGCCACCATGGCCGTGATCGGTTCCTCCCTGGGTGGGTTTTATGCCAGCTGGCTATCGCGTCAGCGCGGTTGCCGGGCGGTGGTGATCAACCCGTCGGTGCAACCCGCGCGCAGTCTGGGTGGCTATATCGGCACCCATCCGATGTGGCATGACCCTACCCAGCACTTTTATTTTGCCCCCGAGTTTGTCGAGGAATTGCGCGTCTTGCAGGCGCAAGTGCCCCCCGACGAGGCGCCTGGGCCCGTGGGTCACCCCGAACAGGTGCTGGCGGTTCTGGGCACGCACGACGAGCTGCTCCCCTTTGACGAGATGCAGTCTCGGTATGCTGCCTGCACGCTGCGCATCGTGCCCGGTGGAGATCATGCCTTGAGCGGGTATGAAGCCCTGCTGCCTGAGGTCATGGGGTTCCTGGGCTGGTGAAGAGCGTCAGATGCCGTCATGGGACAATCCTGGCATGTACGCATTGTTCGAAGACGCCGGCAAATTTCTCGCCGGTCGCATCCTTTCAGAAGCTGAAGCTTCGGCCCAGATCGAGCTGGAATCGGGCAAACGGGTCAAGGTGAAGGCGGCCCATGTGCTGTTGCGGTTCGAGCAGCCCGCGCCTGCACTGCTGATGGCACAGGCGCAGTCACTGGCCACCAGCATCGAGCTGGATCTGGCCTGGGAATTCGCTCCAGAGGATGAATTCGGTTTTGCCGATCTGGCGCATGAGTATTTCAGCGTCAAGGCCACCACCACCGAACTGGCCGCCACCCTCATGCGGCTTTATGAGGCGCCTCACTATTTCCGTCGCGCCGGCAAAGGGCGCTTCAAGAAAGCCCCCGCCGAGGTCATCCAGCAAGCGCTGGCGGCCATTGAAAAGAAAAAGCAAATCCAGTTGCAGATCGACGCCTGGGCCGGCGAGCTGGCAAGCGGCCGCTGTCCGGCCCCCGTTCTGGCGCAGCTCTATCGCATCTTGTTCAAGCCCGACAAGAACGGGCCCGAGTACAAGGCCGTGGTCGAGGCCGCACGCACCAGCCAGACAGCACCGCTCACCCTGCTGCAACGCGCGGGGGCCATCACCTCGGCTTACCAGTTTCACTGGCAACGGTTTTTGTTTGAACACTTTCCCAAGGGCGTGGGGTTTCCTGCCGTCAGTGCCCCGCCCATCCAGGAAACGCTGCCGCTGGCCTCGGTCCGTGCCTACTCCATTGATGACTCGCACACCACGGAAATCGATGATGCCTTGTCCGTCCAGGGGCTGGGCAGTGGCGTGGTGGTGGTGGGCATTCACATTGCCGCGCCTGGCCTGGCCATCACGCCAGAGAGTGTGGTGGACCAGATCGGGCGCCAGCGACTCTCCACGGTCTACATGCCGGGGCACAAAATCACCATGCTGCCCGACGACCTGGTGCAGACCTACACGCTGGAGGGCGGACGGGACTGCCCCGCCGTCTCTCTGTATGTGACGCTGGAAGAAGACAGCCTGCGCATCCTCTCCAGCGAAACCCGGCTGGAACGCGTGCCCATCGTGGCCAATCTGCGACATGACCGACTGGACACGGTCGTCACAGAAGCCTGGTTGCTAGCCGACGTTGCCGACACATCGATGCCCAACGACCACCCGGCCAGTGGCATCGACGCCTTGCCACATGCCGAACTGGCCTTCCTGTACCGCCTGGCCAAGTCGCTCAAATCACAACGTGAAGTGGTGCGCGGCAAACCAGAAACGTTCAGCCGCCCTGACTACACCTTCCGGCTGGAAGGCGTGAATGACCAGGGCCCGCAGGGACAAGAGACCGTGGTGCTAGGCGTGCGCCAGCGCGGCGCCCCGCTGGATTTGATCGTGGCCGAGGCCATGATCCTGGCCAACAGCACCTGGGGCCAGTGGATGGCCGAGCTGGGTGTACCAGCCATCTACCGCAGCCAGGCCAGCCTGGCTCCCGGCATGAAGGTGCGCATGAGCACCCGCGCCTTGCCGCACGCCGGCATTGGCGTGCCGTGTTATGCCTGGAGCACCTCGCCGTTGCGTCGTTATGTGGACCTGGTCAACCAGTGGCAGATCATCGCCTGCGCCCGGCATGGCAAAACGGCCGCGCTGGCCGCCCCGTTCAAGCCCAAGGACGCGGCACTGATGTCCATCATCTCCGCGTTTGACACGGCTTACACCGCCTACAACAGCTATCAAGCGTCGATGGAGCGCTTCTGGACCCTGCAGTTCGTGCGTCAGCAAGGCCTGCGCGAGATCGAGGCCACGGTGTTCAAAGTGTTCCCGGGACAACCCCCCATGGCCCGTGCCGACACCCTTCCCCTGGTCTTGCCCGTGCTGGGCACAGGCGGCATGGCCCTGGCACGCGGCTCACGCGTACGCCTGCAACTGAGCGAACCCGACGACATCACGCTGGACATCCAGGGGCAATTGCTGAGCCTGCTGGAAACCGATGCCAGCGGCAGCGCTGCCCCTGGTGCAGAGACAGACGATGCCGCGCTGGATGAGGAGGAAAACGCCGGACCCCTGGCCATCGCCGTTGACCTGGAGCCTTCGGACACGTCTGCCAGCCCTGATGCAGCCACCCAGGCCACATTGGCCTCTTGACCTGCGCCACCTCGCCGCAACCATGAAGCACGCCCTGCGTTGGACCCTTGGCTCACGCTGGCCCACCGTACCGGTGCTCAACCTGAGTGTGCTGCAATGGTCCGTGCTGATCTCGCTGTGCCTTCACGGACTGTTGCTGAG